>JAHEJP010000270.1 GCA_024638855.1 Chloroflexota bacterium | reverse complement strand
ATCATGCTCTGTTTGTCGAACTTTGAAGGTCACCGGGACGTGGGCCTGGCCTTGCTGCGTAGCCTGCCGCCTTATGAGGTTGCCCGGGTGGTCGACTACATCAAAGGTCGCACCATCGCCCAGCGTCGGCGGATCGCCCCTCAACCACGCGCTCAACGACAACCCCGCCGAGCTGGTGGTCGCTTGCGAGGGATCCTAAGGCGACGGAGGCAACGAGCGGAACCACAACCGCAGCCGCAAGCGCAAATCCAGGAACCTGAATATGAAATAAAAACTCGGCGATCGGGCCTGTCGCGTAATATACCGCGTTCGATGCGTACGGAGATCGAGCGTTACTTGCGCGAACGGGAAGCCAACGATGTCTGGTTCGACCGGACAGTGCTGACCGCTCGCAGGCCCATGAAGCGATTATACGCCGGCCTGCATATCCGGCCGTCGGATCGGGCCCAGGCAATCCTGTTCGATAACGATCCGCCGGCCGACAGCCTGCCTTTCAAGGTAAAACAAATCGCCAAGGCTTCGACGCCGGCCGAGCAGGCTCGGGCCATCGCCGAATACCAGATCCCTTACCGGGTAGCTTCTTCCGTCATTCGTGACATGACGCCGATGGTCTTGGCCGCCCTAATCGACGTGATGACGCCCCAGGAGGTGATCAACAATATCGCTTCCCTGAAGCGGCGAGGCGCCTTCGATAATCCCGACATCAAGGCCCTGATCGATGAGAAGCTGAAGGCGGCTAAAAAGGACAAACGCGTTTCGGCTTACAAGGCCAAGGTAGCGGTCGAGGCGGCCGGGGCTGCAGGTGAACTGGCCGATACACTGGATGAAGTCACCGAGGCCCAGGTTAAGGCCGCCGGCACCATCACCCGGCCGACGGCGCTGCTCATCGATAAATCGGGCAGCATGAATGTGGCCATCGAGGTCGGCCGGCAATTGGGCGCTATGATCTCGGCCATTTGCGAAGCGGATTTGTTCGTCTATGCCTTCGACACCGTCGCTTATCCTATCACGCCCAAGGGTTCATCATTGGCCGATTGGGAAAAAGCATTGGCAGGTATCAATGCCGGCGGCGCAACTTCTTGCGGTGTAGCCATCGAATGGATGCGGCGCAAAAAGAGGCGCGTGGAACAGATCGTGATGGTGACCGATGAGGGCGAGAATCGGGCTCCCAATTTTTCTTCTGCCTATCAGGCTTATGCTCGAGATATGGGCATTCGTCCGGCCGTGGTTCTGGTTCGCGTTGGCCATGCTTCAGAAATATTGCAACAAGCTTGCGTACGCCTGGATATCGCGCCCAATGTCTTCACTTTCCGCGGAGATTATTACGCGCTGCCCAACGTCATTCCTTTCTTGACCTATCCATCACTGACAGAGATGGTGATGGAAGTCTTGGACTACCCGCTACCTCAGCGCCAAGCGGCCTGACGACGGGCACCCCTGGCAGGGGTGCCCGTCCAACCTTCTTGACCGATGGGCCATCGTCTTCTATCTTTGGGTTTGAATGAGTATCGACGATTTACTGGACAAGCTGGCAGACGCCGAACGAAATTTTGAAGGCGCTGAATTCCTGGCCCCCATCATCGGCACCAACCAGGTTCGGGTACGCGTCGCTGGCATCATCTGCCAATTGGCTATCGTTAAGAATCTACCGCCGAAATACCACGGTTGGGGCGTTTTACGGGCCTTATCTACCAAAAAGGCCACTTTCGAACGCCAGGCCAGCTTAGCCGAAATTAGTGCCTACTTAGGCCTGTTTCCGGTTGTCAGGCTCATCTTATTACGGCAAAGGAAACGCTATTGGCTGGCCATGCCGGCCCACCGCGGGGATAGTCGGTTTAGAATCCAAGGTCCTGTCTCTCTTTGGTTGCCCGAAGCGGGCCTGCAACGTTTTGAAACCGTGTTAGCCGGCTTTGACGGCCGGCTTTTTTGGTATCGGGACCGGGACCCCAGTCGCGATCCAGCTTTAGCCGCCTACTTGCGAGAGCAAATCATCCGGCAAGAGGACAAAGGGTTGCCGCCGCTGCCTGAGGCGCTGCACAAGAGGGGCCTGTCCGCTGAAGAACGGAATGCTTATGCCCTGGCCTGGGCGATATTGGTTGAGGAACAGCGGGACCAGGTTGAAGTGCGGTTAAGTGAAGCCCTGGCTCACGCGGGCGCGGAACTGCGTGATTACAGTGAACGGGGCGATACCTATGTCGTGAGCTACGTGATCGACGGCCGGACCCATGTTTCTACCATCCAACAAAATGATTTGTCGGTGATGACGGCCGGCATTTGCCTGGCCGGCCGGGACCGTCATTTTGACCTGACCAGCCTGGTGGGCGTACTGCGGGAAGCGGAGCAACAAAATTTGGTATGGGTGGACCCGGATCACCTGCCTGAGGATCAGTATTGGCAAATTCACCCCCCGGATAATCCATGAACGAACAATGTTGGGCCCTCACCGGCGGCTATGATGAAGACGATAAGATTTGGCGCGTACGTCTTCGCCGGCAAATCTCAGGCCAGCCGGCCGGTGTCGAGGCTGATTGGAAATGGGCTTTGGAACAGGAAGAGGAAATCGGGGACCTGGCCGGTTTTGCCCATACCCACCCTGTTGGATCGGGAACCAATCCCAGCGCCCGTGATATACGGACGATACAAGCCTGGTGCAGCGCTTTAGGTAAACCACTGCTATGCCTCATCGCGGAGGGAGAAAGACTAACCGAACCGGATGCCTATGTCTTTGAAGATGACCAGAGTGATGGTAGTGTAACCAAGGCCTTTGAAATCTTAGATTCCTGATCGCGTTGTTCTCGTCTTGATCCCGCGGTCCAGCTAGATAAGGAGAGGAGATGACAAACATCTATCTGCATGAAGCGATCTATCGTGGACCGGAGGCGATTAAAAAACTAGGTCAGATTCAAATCACTCTATGTGGGGCAGGTGCCTTGGGATCTTTGTTGGCCGATAATCTGGCTCGCCAGGGCGCGCGCCAGCTCGCGGTCATTGACTTCGACCGGATCGAACAACATAACGCCGGAACCCAACTTTATGGCCAGTCGGATGTGGGCGCTAAAAAAGTAGATGTTCTTAAAGCCCAACTGTTCCGCTCGGTCGGTATCGAACTGACTGTCTATGATCGCCGTTTAGATGACCGTAACGTCAAAAGATTCTTTCGCAAGGCAGATCTGGTGGTAGATACCTTTGACAATTCAGTTTCCCGGCGCATCGTCACCGATTTTTGCCGCGAGCAGCGAATCGAATGCCTGCATCTAGGCATGAATGCCGACTATGGCGAAGTACGTTGGAATGACGTGTACCGGGTACCCCAAGACGTCGTCGAAGGCGACGTTTGCGATTACCCCCTGGCTCGTAATCTGATCTTATTGCTGGTGGCGGCCGGTTGTGAAGCTATTCTACGATATACCCTGGAGAATGAAAAAGAAAACTATTCGGTTACGCTTCGTGACTTAAAAATCAATAGTGAGCCATTTTAAAGACACCTTCAATTATTGGACGCGAATTGCCGGTGGAACTCAAGGAATATTTAGGGGATTATTAAAGTGTAAGGCGCCGACCAAACAGCGTTTGGTTCAGAGGTGCCTTGCACTTGGAGCATGTTATAATTTAGCCAGTTCGGTGATGTACAAAAAGAGTTGGGATTTTTTGGTTAGGGCCGGTTTCGGGCGGCGGATACTTTTGGGCGTACTGGTAGCGCTGGTACTTTTGCTGGCGGCCGGTTGCTCGCTGCTGGAAGGGCCACAAAATCCGGTGTTCCCTACTCCGCCGCCGACATCGCGGCCGATCCCGCTGGAGGCTTTGACTGAAGGGGAGTACGTATTGGACCCGGTGAGCGATGTGGCCCCGGCTATCGATCCGGAATGCGTGACGCTGGTCAATGCCCTTTCGCAACAACAGTTGATGAGTTATGTGCAAACGCTGGAGGGGTTCGGCACGCGCAGTACGTTCAGCGTCACTGACCGGGATGATCGAGGCATCGGCGCGGCTCGGCGTTGGATCTTCAATGAATTTGAACGAGTGGGCGGCGGCCGGCTGCAGGTTGAGTTCCAGGACTATGGACTGAATTTCGAGGGCCGGTCGAATGTGCAGCGCAACGTGATCGCCACGCTGCCGGGGACCAGCGACCACGCCGGGGTAGTGGTGCTGATGGCTAATTATGATACGCGGGCCATCGATTGGCTGGACGGCAGCAGCCGCTCACCGGGGGCCGATGATAATGGTTCAGGCGTGGCGTCGCTGTTGGAAATCGCCCGCTTGTTGAGTTCGCGGAGCTGGAATCAGACCATCGTTTTCGCGGCGCTGACGGCCGAGGAACAGGGCACTTTCGGCAGCCGCCATTTCGTCGAAGATGCTTTGTTTGACGGGCTGACCATCGATGCGGCCATCAATAATGATATGATCGGCGGCCGGGCCGGCATCCCCCAATCGGTGCGACTCTACGCCGTTGGACCCGATACGGCCAATACCCGTCAACTGGCGCGGTATATCGAGTATATCGGCGGCCTTTACCTGCCGACTTTTCCTATTAATACGATCAATGCCCTGGACCGGGAAGAACGCTGGGGCGATCACAGGGAGTTCGTGCAGGCCGGCATCGCCGCGGTGCGCCTGATCGAGTCGCAAGAGGATCTGAGCATTCAAAATTCGGTTCGGGATACGTGGGATTTGATCGATTATGCTTATTTCTCGAAAGTGGTGCAGTTGAATCTGGCCACGCTGTGCAATGTGATCGGGGCGCCCCCCCCACCCCCTGTGCCGGTGATCGTGGAGATGGCCGATCCGGGTTCGTACCTGCTGAATTGGCCGGTGGCGCCGGAAGCGGCCGGTTACGCGATTTCGTTCCGGCCAGTGGGGATGGATGAGTACCCGCCGTTTCGTTTCGTGGGTGGGGACGAGGCAGGCAACGTGGTTTTGACGGGCTATGATCCGAATTCGACTTACGCGGTTAGCCTGGCGGCGCTGGATGGGCGGGGGCGGATCGGCTATTTTTCGCCGGAAGTGCTCCTCGGTCCGGAGCAGTCAACAGCGGCTCAGTAAAGTGAACCGGCCTTATGCCGGTCTCCTTCCCCTGGAATGAACTCAAGACGCGAGCCATTTAGTGCTCTATGTCACGCTTTGGTATAATATCTATTACTAAATTTTATTGATAAATATAAGTTTTACTTATGTGCATCTGTGACAGATATTGGCCCCGCCTCCCAGATGATTGGAGAGTTACCCGCAAGGTGGGGTTTGTATATCAGATATGTTGCGAATAAACTGTTAGACAGAAGGAGAGAATAAGCCGATATGAGACGATTGATTTTCTTTGCTCTGCTGGTTGGCCTGCTGGCGGCCGGATGCGCCAGCCCGGAGACGGCCGCAGATACGGGACTGGAGACGGGCCTAGAGACGGGGGCCACGGTAACGGTTTACCGGGCGCCCACCTGAGGTTGCTGCGGCGACTGGATCGATTACATGGAGGAAAATGGTTACACCGTGATGGTCGAGGATGTGGACGACCTGGCAGCGGTGAAAGCAGAGCACCAGGTTCCCCCAGAGCTCCAGTCTTGCCATACGGCCATCGTGGATGGCTATATCATTGAAGGTCATGTGCCTGTAGAAGACATTGAAAGGCTGCTGGCCGAACGGCCGGAAGTGGCCGGCCTGGCGGTGCCGGGGATGCCAGTTGGCTCTCCCGGTATGGAGGTAGCGGGCGCGGCCGACCAGCCATATGATGTCATCGCTTTCGACAGCACGGGCGGTTTTGTGGTTTATGCCAGCCATTGACAGTTGAGAAGGCAACTTAGCTGCTACTGAACCGGACCAAGTTGGTCTGTTCAAACGAGTATGGAAAGCGAATAGTAACAGGGGCTGGCTTGATAGCCAGCCTCTTTTTTTGTTGGATAGTAATGATCTCTTCAGCTGCAACCGTCTCTGATTACAGCAATTCTTAGAGGCTCAACAAAATGAAACGAGAAACCATTGAATCTATTTCAAAGCCTGTACAATTGTGAAAATGAAGTTGGATCAAGGCATGGTTGAACGGGAAGTGAAGGCGATCGATAGAAAGAAAGGGTCGAAACAGACCATAAGCCTGGGAGTGCTGCTGGTCATGTTCCTGGTCCTGAGCGCTTGCGGTCGGGAGCCATTAGCGCAGGATGGCCAGCCCACGTCCGATCCATTAACGGCCGACCTGGCTTCAACGCCGGAAAAAACGCCAACTAAGGCAACCAGCCCCACATCACCGGCGATGGCCACCATGGAGCCAACTGAGACCAAGGCTCCGACCCAAATAGTCGTCCCGAGCCATACGGCCACAGCTATTCCAAGCGATACGCCTACCCCATCGGCCACGCCCACGCCTACCCACCCACTGATGATCGAGATGATGCGCCAGGATAATTATCCGGGCAGCGAACTGACTTTCGAGCAGACGCTGGAGCCGGGCGATAATTATGACCGCTTCATCGTTTCTTACCAATCGGAAGGCTACAAGATCTTCGCCTTGCTCACCGTGCCCTGGGGCCAGAAGCCGGATAGCGGCTGGCCGATCATCGTCTTCAACCACGGCTACATCCCCCCGGATGAATACCGCACCACCGAACGGTACGTGGATTACGTGGACGGTTTCGCCAGAAATGGCTACATGGTCTTCAAGTCAGATTACCGCGGGCATGGCTCCTCGGAAGGCCGGTCGGAAGGCGGCTATGGTTCGCCGGCCTACACGGTGGATGTCTTGAATGGCCTGGCGGCCGTCAAAACACACCCGGACGCCGATCCCGATAGAATCGGTATGTGGGGCCACTCGATGGGCGGCCATATCACGCTGCGAGCCATGGTGATTTCGGATGAGATCGATGCCGGCGTAATTTGGGGTGGCGTGGTGGCCTCGTATCCTGACCTTTTCGAACGGTGGCGACGGCGGGCAGGCGACGGACCAACGCCTACCCCAGATCCGACCCGGGTGCGCGGCCGGTGGCGCAATTCTCTGCTGGATATTTACGGTTCGGTGGAAGAAAACCCGGCTTTTTGGGCCTCGATTTCGGCCAATAGCTACCTGGCGGATTTGTCGGGCCCACTGCAGCTTCACCACGCCACCACCGACGCCTCGGTGCCAGTTGAATTCTCGGAGATCCTATACGAGCAGGTGCAGGCTGTAGGTTTGTCGGCCGAACTTTATCTCTATGAAGGGGATAACCATAATATCTTCGCCAATTTCTGGACGGCCATGCAGCGTTCCATTGACTTCTTCGACAGCCAGCTCAAGGATTAAGGAATTTGGGGTTTTCCCTATGAAAAGGAAATTCTGTAGAACCCATTTTCTCAAGGTTTCGCTATTGAACCTACTCAATTAGTTCATATGGAGAACCGCGAAACACTTATAGCGCTAACGGGGGGCGGCCGGCAAGGTGATGGTGAAGGTCGTGCCCTGATTTGTCGAGGCGACGCTGATGACGCCGCCATGGGCCTGGACGATGGATTTGGCGATGGCTAAACCCAGGCCCGATTCGCCGTTCTGCTGGCG
>JAHEJP010000269.1 GCA_024638855.1 Chloroflexota bacterium | reverse complement strand
CCTGCCATTTCCAATTGTTGAAAACTGCCAGGCCGATAACTAATGGCAGAAAAAGCCAAGCCTGGTATTTAGTTGCGCTTGCCAGGCCAAATATCGTCCCCGCAACGACGCATGGCCAGATCAGATGCCCGGCAATCGATTTTGGCATGCTTTGGGCAACACCTTGGTCTGCTTCATTTGTCATCTGCTTATTTGATGTCACCTTTATCCCGGCAACCGCTGCTAACGCTGCCGTCACAAATAAGGTCAACATCGGATCTGTGAAACCGGTGGCGCTAAATTGAATAGCCATGGGAGAAAAAGCGACGAACGCAACCGCCAAGATGGAGGTTATCTCATCATTAAACATCCGCCAGGCCAAGATTCCGCTGACGGGAACTAACAGGAGCGATGCGATGATATTGGGCATACGGGCGGCCCATTCGACCGGTCCAAAAATTGGATAGAATATCGCTTGCAAATAAAATAATAAGGGTGGTTTGTCTATTATTTGGCTCTGTAACAAGGGATCGCGCCAGACTGCAATCAGTCTGGACCATGATGCAAACAAGGCTTCGTCAGCATGAAATGTATTGGCAAATAAGCCGTGGAGCCGGAACGCGGTTGCGACAAAGAACAATCCAATCAACAAGATCCTTCCCCGACTTGACATTGGTCTAATCAACGGCCGCGTTTACATACAATAATTGGAGGAAAAGCGTCTGGCAAGGCGCCAGGGCCGGGGCATTATAGCATTTGCCAGGGCGTGATCCAATATAATGAGTTGTTATCGATTGCATGACAAATTGGACCGTTGGCAATGGGAGTTATAAGGTTACGTTAGTATAATCAACAGACCATGGATTTGCATATCACGCAATTGAAAAATTTAGTCATTGATATGGATGGCGTTCTTTGGCATGGCGATCGTCCGGTACCAGGTTTGGAAAGGTTCTTCACTACTCTTCACCATCTCAATATTGGATTCGTTCTTGCAACAAACAATGCCACCAAGACCGCTTCCCAATACGTGGAAAAATTGGCCGGCTTTGGCGTGAAACTACCATCGTCTCAAGTTCTCACCTCGTCGGGCGCTACGGCACACTACTTAAGCCAACGTTTTCCCGCCGGCACCAAGGCATATGTCGTTGGCGAAATTGGCCTCCAAGCCGCTATGGAGGAGTATGGCTTTAAGCTCTTGGAAACCGATGATTTTGTTGGCACCAATACCAGGGCCGATGTAGTGGTGGCCGGCATGACCCAACATGTCTGTTATCGTCAACTGGCGAGTGCCGCCTTCTTGATCAATCACGGCGCCTTATTTGTCGGCACCAATCCTGATATCACCTTTCCGACGGAGATCGGCCCCCTGCCCGGCGCCGGTTCCATTCTGGCCTTCCTAGAAACAGCCACAGGGATTAAACCAATAATCATCGGGAAACCAAACAAGTCCATGTTTGAAGAGGCGCTTCGTCGGCTATTTGCAGTACCAGAAGAGACAGCCATGATTGGTGACCGACTAAATACTGACATCGCAGGAGGTCAGCAGGCCGGATTGCGAACTATCCTTCTATATTCTGGCATCACTAAAGAAGAAGATTTAGCCAATAGTTCAATTCGACCTGATTGGACATTCGCGGACTTGGAAGAGCTTACAGGCTATCTTCAAGCTAATGGTGAGGTGATAGATCCATGAGCGATAAGTTAAACATTTACGATTTAGATTACCTGACCATGCAAAGCTATATTTTGGGGTTGGGTCAACCAGCTTACCGAGCCGATCAACTTTGGCAATGGTTATACTTCCATTTGGCGACTGATTTTTCGGCTATGAGCAATCTACCGACGTCGTTCCGAAACCAGCTTGATTCCGCGTTTGTAATTGCTCCCTGGTCACCTGCCGCTGAAGAATTTTCAAATGACGGCCTAACAAAGAAGGTGCTCTTCAAACTGGAAGACGACAGGTTAATAGAGACAGTTTTAATGAGATATGATAAGCGACGGACGATTTGCATCAGTACCCAGGCTGGCTGCGCCATGGGTTGTGTATTTTGTGCAACCGGCCAAATGGGTTTTCAAAGGAATCTATCCGTTGGGGAAATCGTGCAGCAGGTCTTATTTTTTGCCCGCGAATTAGCGGCTGAAGGCGATCGTGTGACCAACGTGGTCATGATGGGGATGGGTGAGCCGCTACATAATTACGAACACACGATAAACGCATTAGACATCTTAATCGACGGAAAAGGATTAAATCTCGGTGCGCGCAAAGTCACTATTTCGACCGTAGGGCTAGTTCCGGCGATGCGCCGTTACGCCGAGGAAGGCAGGCAGACGCCTCTGGCAGTTTCGTTGCATGCAGCAACTGACAGAGAAAGGCAACGATTGATACCAGTCGCTAAACGTTGGCCCCTGGATGAACTAATAGCAGCCTGCCACTATTATGTGGCCAGAACAGGACGGCGATTAACCTTCGAATGGGCTTTAATAAATGGCGAGAATGACACCCAAGACCAAGCCCGGCTTCTTGGCCAATTGGTGAAGGATTTGTTATGCCATGTCAACCTAATCCCCCTAAACCCAACGGCCGATTATGGCGGTTTGCCCCCATCTCGCGAACGGGTGACCGCATTTCAGGCTGAATTAAATCGTCATGGGGTGAGCAATACTGTTCGGGTAAGACGCGGCATAGACATTCAAGCAGGCTGTGGACAGTTACGCGATCGTATTATCGGCACCAATCGCAAACCTTAGCGCAAGTATCCTATAGGCTCTAACTGAGTGTTGTAATTACGAATCTCAAAGTGAAGATGGGGGCCAGAGGAACGGCCGGTATTGCCGCTTGAACCAATGACCGCCCCTTGGGTTACGATCTGCCCTGGATAAACGTTGATCCCGCTAAGATGACCGTAATAGGTCTCATATCCATTGCCATGGTTGATTACGATAAGATTGCCATAGCCATAGACATTCCAGCCAGCCCAAGTAACCGTGCCCGTATCAGAGGCCAAGACGGCATTACCAACAGGCAAACCAATATCAATGGCTGGGTGACCATACCAATAATGTTGTGTGATACGCCGATAGCCAACAGGCCAGATAAAGGTGCCTGTCCCCTGGACCTGTGGCGCTATACCTGAACCAGTCGAGTCAGCAGATCTTGATCGGGAAGGTAATTGTGGCGCCGACCAAAACCAAACCTCTCGTACAGCCCCAGGAATCATAATCTGGGTTTCCGGGTAAAGGCGATAGGGAAATTCAAGATTATTAGACTCGTAAGCGATAATCTCTTCAACAGAAACCCCATATTGCAAGGCCAATCCTTCCAAGGTATCACCGTCGCGAACATCGTGGAGAACGCCATCGATTGGCAAAATAGTCAGGATACTGCCAACTTGAAGTGCGCTAGCCTCTTCACTCAGATAAGCGTTTCCGCCTAGCAATGTCTCTGGTTTTATTCCGAATTTTTCGGCTATGCCAATGGGAGTATCATTACTTTCGACGGTATAGGTAATAACAGTCTGGCTAGGCCTTTTACCTTCAAAAGTAAATGGGTTCAGATTCGGCGAGAGGCTATTATCAACCAGGATAGGCACCCCGGAGAGATCTACTCTTAATTCACGATCATCACGATCTAAACTGGATTCAAGAAAACGATCTTCGGATTGGGTCGAAGTTGAAGATGCTTCCACGTCTGGAGCGAGCTTAACCTCAAATAGACCCTCTAACGTTGTTATCTTTGCCCCAGCGTATACAAATACAGCCACCACTAATAACGCCAAGTGGCCACCATATCTATCTAAAAATGAATGTTTTTGTTCCATGCCTTCTTTGCGACGCCGGATGCTACCACATTAACCTTTGACAACAAGAAAGGACCGCTGTGGACGATCCTTCCTCTAAGCTCACATTCACTTTTTGAAAAACCCGAAAGGGTTGGAATAAGGATACAAAATTAATCGGCTAATATGTCCGACTCTAGATACTCCTACATCATATCCCGCGTCAATGTTTCCAAGAATTCGTAATTGGTTTTCGTCTCTCGCATTCTTTGCAGGACCGCACCTGTAGCGCTACTAAGATCGTAGCCTGGTGTATCCAAGAGATGTCCCAACATTCGGCGCATCGTGTAGACACGTTGAAGCTCATCACCAGAAAGCAATAGCTCTTCCCTTCGTGTGCTCGAACGCTCGATATCCAAGGCAGGGAAAATGCGTCGTTCTTGGAGCCGGCGGCTAAGTACCAACTCCATGTTTCCAGTTCCCTTGAACTCCTCGTAGATGACATCATCCATCCGGCTGCCAGTATCGACCAGACATGTGGCCATAATCGTCAGACTTCCACCTTCTTCAAGGTTTCTGGCTGCGCCGAAGAATCTCTTAGGGGGATATAATGCAGATGGATCTAAACCCCCGGAGAGAGTCCTACCGCTTGGCGATACAGTTAAATTGTATGCTCTCGATAAACGGGTTATGGAATCAAGTAGGATAACGACGTCGTAGCCGGATTCAACCAGGCGCTTAGAGCGCGCCAATGCCATCTCGGCGACCCGACAATGCTGCCGGACTGGTTCGTCAAAGGTCGAGCTGATGACTTCGCCGTCCACCGAGCGAATCATATCAGTCACTTCTTCCGGTCGCTCTCCAATCAGGGCAACCATGAGATGAAGGTCCGAATAATTAGCTGATATCCCATGAGCAATATCTTTCAGGACCGTCGTCTTTCCGGCTTTGGGCGGTGATACAATAAGACCACGTTGCCCTCGTCCAATTGGAGAAACCAGGTCGATCAGGCGCGTAGAAAGGACATTCGCCTCTTTTTCCAGCTTGATTTTTTCGAGTGGAAATATGGGTGTCAGAGACTCAAATCGCGGCCGCCTTTTGGACTTCTCAGGGTCCATAGCATTGACTGCCTCAACACGAAGAAGGCTGAAATATTTTTCGTTGTCCTTTGGAACTCGTACCTGGCCAACGACCATATCACCTGTTCTCAAGCCCAAGCGACGAATTTGCGAATTCGAAACGTAAATATCATCCGGTCCCGGAAGGTAGTTACGCGAACGCAAAAAGCCCATCGTCTGTTTATCATCTTCGACGACCTCCAAAACACCGCCGCGGAACTCATTACCCTGCGCCTTTGCTCGGGCTCTCATTATTTCATAAATAAGATCTTGTTTTTTGAGAGATGAGTATCCGGTTACACCAAGATCACGAGCCATATCTCGTAAATCATCATTCTTTATTGCTTGCAAATCATTTATTTCCATACACCATTCTCCAAAATTAGGTGCTCTTGATTGCCTTAACTGTGGCCCTCACACTTGTGGGAATGAGCCCAAAATTCTAATTGATTTTATAGCCTATTACGATATGCCAATTGGCAGGCACTTCATTGGGCATTCGTGTCAACAACTCTGGCAACAACTCAACAAGAGAACAGTTTCAGCTTCAATATTGGGTCAACCGGTACCACACAATCCGCGCCTTATAATTGTCCAATAATTAGAGGCTGATTTGGGTGCTCACCAACGAGTATATTTCGCCGTTTCGTTGATCAATTAGGGGACTGTAAAAAACAAGCTACCTCAAGGGCGATTAAGTATAACATGCCCAAGTATGGGCGTCAATCTCGAAAAAATATTGTCTGTAACTTCTTATAGTTTGTAAACGATGAAATGAACTTAGGGGTTGGCGGCAATCAAGATTTCCGCTTCTTCAACCAGCCGGCGATTTCCGATGAAAAGGGGTGTTCGCTGATGTAATTTCTCTGGCACTATATTCATTATCGGCCGTCTACCATCTGAGGCATAACCACCTGCCTGTTCAATCATGTACGCTAGAGGGGCAGCCTCGTAAAGTAAGCGAAGTTTGCCTTCAGGGTAATTATTCTGGGCAGGATACATGAAAACGCCACCAAGCAATAGATTTCGGTGGAAATCAGCCACAAGCGAACCAATATAACGTCCAGATAAAGGTGGCTCTACTTCGCCACCCTTCGCTAACCAATCAGCATAAATTTTTACACCTTTCGTCCAATAATCCTGATAACTATAATTCCCACTAAAGTATCGACCAGGTTCCGGAATCCGTATATTTTCATGGGAGAGCAAGAATTCACCTAAATCGGGATCTAAGGTAAACCCATGTACACCGGACCCAGTCGTGTAGACCAGCATTGTGCTTGTTCCATAAAGGATATAACCGGAACCGATTAGTTTGTTGCCAGGTTGTAGACAATCCTCCAATCGACCGCGATGATCCCAGTCCAAACAGCGGTAAATCCCAAAAATCGTTCCTGTGCTCACATTGACATCGATATTTGAAGAACCATCAAGCGGATCGTAAACCAACACATACCGGCCCTTTTGATACCCGCTTGGTATGGTGATTATTTCTTCGTGCTCTTCCGAGGCCATAATACATAGTCGACCTGTGTGATCGCATAGCTTGGCAATTATTTGATCCGCATAAATATCCAGTTTTTGCTGTGCTTCACCTTGAACATTGGTTGAACCGGCCTGCCCCAAAATATCCACTAGTCCGGCTCTCAATGTCTTAGCTGCGATGGCCTTTGCGGCTAACGCAATGTCATAAAGTAGCGCAGTAAAATCACCGGCAGCATATTCAGGCTGGTTGTCCAATATGAATCGCTCGATGGTAACGATTCTTTCCATCTTGCCTGATCCTTTAAGTCGCGTACAAAATCAGATAATAGGCGAAGGCCACAGACCACGCCAATGAGTCAATCCTATCCAACGCCCCACCATGACCTGGAAGAAGGTTTCCTGAATCTTTCACTCCAACAGAACGTTTTAGAAGTGAGATACCGAGATCTCCGGCCGGACTGACAACCGAAACAAGCAAGCCCAAAATCAAAGCTATTACCAACGGAAGATCGAGAAAAAACGCAATAAGAACGGTAAACAGCGTACCAACAATAATCCCTCCCAAGTAACCTTCTACAGTCTTGTTGGGGCTCAATCTCGGTGAGAGCTTGTGCTTGCCCAAACTTTTTCCAAAAACGTATGCGCCAGAATCGGCTATCCAGGTTCCCAACATAGCCAAAGTCGTCCAAGCAACTACCTGCTCAATGTCTAAGCCTCGTAACCGGAAAAAATGACTTCCGAGCCAACCAAGCAGAAGGATGCCCCCAATTGATGCCATCCAGGAACCAGTCGCATCTTCACTTTCTTTCCGTTCATAAAGCCAAAGAGCATAACAGAGAAGGATTAGCATACTGATTAAAAGGGCTGGCGAAACCAGGTCGGCTACGATGATGCTTTGCCCGAATAACATGATTCTTACAGGAATGGGCAAGATCCATTGAGCAATTACAATCGGCAACAGCAACCAAAAAGGAGCGCGCCATCCATATTCGCCCATTAGTTTTGAATACTCGAAGGTAGCAATGGTTAATAGGGCAGCAAACGGAATGAAATACCACCAGCCGCCAAGGTAAATCAGCAACAGAGTTAATGGGCCCAGTGTAAAAACAACGAGGGCTCGTTTAAGAAGATTGCCCATAAGCCGATCTTATTTA
>JAHEJP010000268.1:5261-7519 GCA_024638855.1 Chloroflexota bacterium | reverse complement strand
TGTACGGGCAGAGGTTATTACAGATACGGCATCCTGAGCAAGCCTCCTTATTGACGCTGGCCCGTACGGGTTCCACCATCACTGTTCCCAAATTGATCAAGCCGGCAATACGCGCTGCGGCTGCAGCCCCCTGTGATACTGTCTCGGGGACATCTTTAGGACCCTGGCAGGCGCCGGCAATATAGACACCCTCCGTCATGGTCGCAACCGGATCGAGCTTCGGATGGCGCTCAGTGAAAAAGCCATCAAAGTCGCATCCCATCTTGAAGAGTTGAGTGATCTCGCGGGAGTCGTGGCGAGCCTCCATGGCCGGGCTAAGAATTACCATGTCCACAGGTACGCGACGTTGTTTACCAATGAGTGTATCTTCGACTTGAACGACGATTTTGCCCTCTTCTTGGGGAATACGGGCGACGTCGGTCACGTCAGCCACCTTGCCGCGGATGAAGTGTGTGCCTTCATTCAGCAGACGCCGGTAGAATTCTTCGTACCCTTTACCAGGTGTACGCATGTCAATGTAACAATTGTAGACCTCAGCACCGGGCAGCCTTTCATGGATCAGGTGGGCAAATTTCAGTGAGTACATGCAGCACACTTTGGAGCAGTACTCATTGTAGTTCTCATCTCGTGAACCGACGCAGTGGATGATGGCTACACTCTCAGGCGCAGTCTCCATGTCTCGAAGCACAACCTGGCCATCTGTAGGACCGGAAGCGTTTACCATGCGCTCAAACTCTAGGCTGGTGAAAACGTTGGCCAGCCGCCCATATCCATATTGTGGGATTTTGGCTACATCGAACAGATCGTATCCGGTTGCTACGAGGATGTTGCCAACTTCGAGCTGAAGCAGTTCATCTTGCTGTTCAAAGTCAATCGAGTTGGGTTCTGTGGGGCAGAATATCTGGCAGGCCTTACATTTACCGCGTAAGAAGTAAACACAGTTCTCGGCGTCGATAACCGGGTATTTAGGCACAGCCTGGGGGAAGGGACGGTAAGCCACCTTGCGCTTGCCAAGACCGGCTTCGAAGACATCGTCGACGACTTTGAAAGGACATTTTTCAATGCAAATGCCACAACCTGTGCAATGTTCCTCGTCTACATAGCGGGCCTTCTTGCGAACGTTCACAACGAAGTTGCCCAAATAACCATCCACCTTCTCTACCTCGCTGTAGGTAAGCAAGGTGATATTAGAATGCTGGCCAACCTCCACCATTTTCGGCGTTAAAATGCAGGCCGAGCAGTCCAGCGTAGGGAAGGTCTTATCCAATTGAGCCATGTGCCCACCAATTGACGGTTCACGTTCCACTAGGTACACGTGATTGCCAGCGTTGGCCAATTCCAGTGCAGCACTGATTCCAGCAATACCGCCACCGACAACTAGCGTGTTTGGATTAATCTCTACCGGCATCAGTTCCAATGGTTGGTGATGGACCACTCGTTGAACAGCGCCGTTAACCAGCGCTTTGGCTTTGATTGTCGCCGCTTTCTTGTCATCTGTGGTCCAAGAGTCATGTTCCCGAATGTTTGCCATCTCGAAAAGGAATGGATTTAGCCCTGCTCTTTCACAGGCGGTGCGAAATGTTTTCTCATGCATGTGAGGTGAGCAAGCCGCAACCACGACTCTTGTCAAACCCTTTTCTTTGATATCTTCCTCAATCAGATCCTGTCCCAGGCTGGAGCACATAAACTTGTAGTTGCGGGCAACCTCCACGTTTTCCTGTCCACCTGCCCAAACAGACACATCCTCAACGTCGATGGTTCCGGAGATATTGGTGCCGCAATGGCAGACGTAAACTCCAACTTTTTCACTCATAACCTATCTCCTTTCGAAGTACGACAACCAATATTTGGGTGCCACATCCCGAAGATTTCCCTGTTAAGTATTGATACTTACGGGGAGGGATAAAACAGTCAATAGTCTTATGACATTCCATAAATCACCGCTTACCAGCTAGATTGCCCACTTGATCACTTTTAGAAAAGAGTTGTGCTGGCGCCATGGATACCAGCTCTTTCCCAATCCCCAAACGTTCAGGAGCGACGCCCAGGGCCAAACCTAGAAGCTGCGTGAAGTACATTGCCGGGATCGAGAAATTAGTACCGTACTCCCGATTAACCTGTCTCTGGTAAACTTCCAGGTTTACATTGCACATAGGACAAATTGTTGCAATCACATCAGTATTACGATTTGCGGCATCCTGAAGCAATTCGTATACCATGTCCAAGGCAGCTTTTCGATTCGTGATTATCAAGGAACC
>JAHEJP010000268.1:0-5161 GCA_024638855.1 Chloroflexota bacterium | reverse complement strand
ACCATCTGCCGCAAGTTCTCGATCCCTTTAATCTTCTTCGGAAGCAAGGGTAACCGACCCTTTATGAATAGGGCTGAGGCAGTCCGGGCTTCCTCGAGCATTTCCCTAGTACCGTACTTAGTGACATAGGTAGGAGCCAAGACGGGCTCGAAGGATCTCCCGGTTCTCATAATCATCTTCACGAAGCTTTCTGAGAACTCTGGCCCAATCAAATCTTTTTTGTATTGGTCTTTCCACATGGAGTAGCGCTTCAGCCCGTACATTAAGCCAGTAATGTCGATTCTGGCTGGACATCTTACGGTGCAATGGTAACAGGAAGAGCAAGACCAATAGGTGTTGCTGTTAAGCACTTCATCCCTTAGGTTCGCACCAATCATACCGATGAGAGCACGGGGTGTATGGTCCATAAACTCAACGGCCGGGCAGGTTCCAGCGCACGTTCCACACTGGATGCATGTATTTATCGGATTCCCTTCCGAAGCGTACAAAAGATTGGATATCTCCTCACTAAAAGTTAGTTCTGTTGCCATATAGGTCCTCCTATTGGCTTATCGGAAAAATTCAGCATACTCTGTCTATAGATCCGAGGTTTCCCTCATCGTTACTAGAGATATTAGTTAACCGAGATCGCTCTGACTATCTCGAAAAAAACTTTGATAGAGTACTAATCCGTTTGCACCTTCCTTTCTTCTGCAGCCTTCAATAAGGCACTAACTCGGTCCAGGAGAAATTGTGGCTCTACTGGTTTCTCAACCAATTCATCTACAGGCACAAATCGAGGATGCACCGGCTCACCTGGGAAGAGAAAAGCGATCTGTTCCCTGATACCTGTAATGATCAAAACTGGAATCTCTCTTAGCTCGGGGTCCTTTCTAAGCTTCCGGGCCAGCATAACCCCCTCAGCCCCACGGCCCATCATGATGTCGAGTAATAATAGGTCGGGGGGATTGTTTTGTAATGCTTCAAAGCCATCTTTGGGGTTGTAGGCTACATTAACCTTGTAGTCGGCCCCTTCAAGAATTGATCTGATACCTGCGACGAAATCTGGGTCATCGTCAATCATCAACAGCCTTTTCTTTTCATTCATCCTATAGCTCCTTATCCTTAAGGATTTCGTATAACCTCAGCTTGTAATGGTGGCTGGGGGTGGCGATCACTACAATAAATCGGTAATCTGATCACAAATGTACTACCCTTACCTAGATCGCTTTCTACGGAAATTGATCCATTATGAATCTCAACAATTCGCTGGCTTAGAGCTAAACCTAGCCCGTGACCTCTTTCAACTGGCTGTCTGGTTTTTCCACGATAAAAATCTTCAAATATAAAAGGCAAATCTTCTTTAGATATCCCAACACCTGTATCGGTAATGAAGATCACGACACGATCATCTTCTTCATGGGCATTTATTAAGACTTGACTACCGGCATAGGAATATTTGATAGCGTTATTTCCAAGATTTATCAGGACTTCGGTTAAAGTTCCCTCATCCCCCATGATAGGACTTAATGGTTCCTCTAGGGAGGTAACGACTTCGATATCCTTTCGGGTTGCATGGGGTTGTAAGCTATCAACCGCTTTGGATATCACAGAGGCTACAACCACTGGCTCAAATTTTTCTTTGATTGTGTCAAAATCTACCGAAATCGCTCTGAGCCAGGTATGAATTAGTTTCACAAGATCGGTGATGCGGGACTTCATTCGTTCCAATCGTCTTTGCTGATCTTCCGTAAGGCTGCCTGAAAGTTCAGCTTCCAACACAAAAAGATTTTGCTGCACAGCGCCAAGGGGAGCTTTCAGTTCATGAGAAACAATCGCAGCAAAATTCTCTCTCAACATCTCTTTTTCCCTTCGGAGGTCAATCGTTTCTAACACCAGCTTTCGCTTTTCAAGTCCCCTACGAGTGATCAGTCGAAACTCATCGGGTGTAAAAGGTTTCGGAAGAAAATCATAGGCTCCGAGCTTCATAGCACCTACTGCCGAACTCACGGTTGCATAACCCGTGATCACGACGGTTACAATGGTTGGATCCAGGGCGTGGATTCTGTCGATCACCTCCAGCCCAGGTATCCCCGGCATCTTTAGGTCGACAAAAACAAGATCCGGTTGGAACTCCCGGACAAGTTTCATACCTAGCGTTCCATCTGATGCGGTGGCTAACTGGTAGTCGCTGCCCTCAAGAATCGCAGCACAAGAATCGAGAACGACTTCCTCGTCGTCGATGATGAGTATTTTGTAGCTGTTGTCTATTCCTTGAGCTCTCACTTCGAGATATCCTTATCTTCCACTGATCGACGCCAGCTCGGCAGCGTTCTCTTGATCCGATATATCTGCCTGCAGATTCTGTGATTCAGTCACCGGCAATCTAATCGTAAATGTGGTTCCAATACCGACCGAACTCTCAACCAAAATGGTGCCTACATGCTCCTTGACAATCCCGTAACTTATGGCCAGTCCTAGCCCTGTTCCGTGTCCCACCTCCTTAGTTGTATAGAAGGGATCAAAAATTCTCCTCATATCCTCTTGGGCAATACCGTGACCCGTGTCTGCAATGACTACTTCGATGAAACTCTCGATTGGATCAGATCTTGTTGCCAATGAGAGGTCACCATAGCCTTCCATTGCTTCCGCTGCGTTGATGATCATGTTCACGAAGACCCTTTCGATTTGTGAGGGGTCTACTATGGCTAAAGGTAGTTTTGGGTCGAAGTCCTTAATAATATGAATATTGTGGAAGAGGGCTTGATTTTCCAATAATGACATACATTCTTCCAGTACAGTATTCACATCGCACAATGTCTTGTCAGGCTCCCTCTGACGTGCAAAATCCAATAAGCCCCGGATGATATCTCTGCATCTGTTAGCCTGGATTACGATTTTGTCGACATAGTCAATATTTTGGTGTTCTGGTGGCATCCGTTCTAAGAGCAGGTGCGAATAGGTGACGATACCTGTAAGAGGATTATTAAGTTCATGGGCCACATTAGCAGATAACTTGCCGATAATAGCTAATCTTTCAGACCGCCTCACCCTGTGTCTTGTCAGCTCCTTCAGCTTCTCATCTCGTTCTTGTAATGCCGATGCCATAACGTTGAAAGAGTCTGCCAGTTCCCCTAACTCATCGTTTGACATGGATTTGATATCCACTCTCGCATCCAGGTTGCCGGCCGCTAATTCTCTAGATGCGGAGACTAGCTTGTTGAGAGGGGTAGAGATCCTTTTGGAGATGAAATAGGAAAACAATACGGCAAGGAAGGCACCGATAAGCGTAATGGTCAAGAATGCAAGAACAGCTTGATTTTTTATGTCAAGATATTTCTCCTCTAATTCACCAACCTGCAATACACCAACAATCTCTCGATCGATATTCCTGATGGGTTCGTAGGCGGTTATATACCAGTTGCCTGAAATAGAATCTCGCCCAATCCGGGGCATTCCCTCTTCCACAACCTGACTATATACATCCTCCGGTAAATGTGTTCCGATTGCCCCTGATTCATCTTCATTTCTGAGGCAGGACAATGAACCCACATTATCCTGATAGATTGTTACAAACCCGATATCTTCCCCTTCATATTTTGGATTACGAAAAATTGCCTGTCTTATATCACAAATAATGTTTGAGCCACTGTGTACCAAATCTCCACCACGCACGACTCCAATCAACGTATTTTGAGAATCAAATATCGGGGCAGCCGCCAATAACATCATGCCATCTACTTCTTCTCCCCTTCTGGATTCAGGTGAATCAGTTAATCTGGCAGATGCTCTTTCCGCAAGCAGGGCAGATTCTCTATTTAAATCTTTGGCGGTAATGATTTCTGTAGCAGCGGCAGGCATATTGGTTCTCAAAACTGTACTTATGAGCTCCTCATGGCTTATGTTGTCTCCGAAATTTTTCTGATTACTGGTTCTAAATAAAACATTTCCAGAAGCATCTGTGATAGTTAGTGTATCGAGTGCTTTTAATACTTTTATTGCAACAAGTTCGTCGGCTACCTGATCCACACTTCTGGCTATGACCGCATCTCTAACGTTGGACTTGTCAGCAGTTGAACGAACCACACTGTTTATCTCACTCAATTTGTTCAGGTAGATTTCCCGGGCACTATCAAGATCATCACGCGCCTGTTCCTGAGCGTCCGCTCTGATATGGTCACTAATAATATAGATCCCTACACCGGTAAAAATGGCACTTGTCATGACAATAATTATCAGAAAGCTCAAAACCAGCTTGGTGGTAACCGAGATCCTGATACCATTATTACCTTTCGAATCAGATCCTAACCAATCTCCTTTTTGAATCCTCTTCAATACTGATGTCATTAAGATGACCGACTCTCTTCATCGATGGCCCTATCCTGGTTGTGGGCCGTCGCTATCTAAATCCAGTGCATCATGAACCAACTCGATTAGATCCATGACGACTAGACGATCTTCAAAACCTGTCGTTTTGACTGCATCTCGATACATGGTGACGTCTTTGGGACAGGTGACGATGAATGCGGTCACACCCTCAAGTTCTACTGCCTCGCGAATGCGTGATTCGCTAGGCCGTTCTGTGACCTCGCCCTCTTCCATCCAAATGCGCCCTCCTCCGGCCCCGCAACATAGGGCCCGGTCGCCGTGTCGTGGCATTTCAACCAACTCGCAGCCAGATGCTTCAATCACGCGGCGGGGCGCTTCGTACACACCGTTGTAGCGGCCCAAGTAGCATGGATCGTGGTAAGTAACTTTGTGCCTCAATTCCTTGTTGAACTTTAATTGTCCGGACGTGATCAACTGGTCCAGAAGTTCACTGTAGTGCAACACTGGCCGGTGACCATTAAAAGCCGGGTATTCATTCCTTAGGGCGTTATATGTGTGAGGGTCAGTGGTGACGATGGTCTTGAAGTTGCATTTCTCCATCGTAGCCACATTCTTTTCGACCAACATCTCAAATAAGCCTTCTTCACCCACCCGACGAACATCGTTGCCGGAGTTGTTTTCACCTTCGTATAGGATTCCAAAATCCAAATCAGCTTTTTGGTACACGTCAACTGTCTTTTTGGTGATGTCCGTCAATGATGGACTGTATGAAGCGTAGTCGCCAACGAACCATAGGTATTCGACTTCTTCTTCGCGGGCATCTTTGAGCTTGGGTTTTTGCTTTCGGGACCAT
>JAHEJP010000267.1 GCA_024638855.1 Chloroflexota bacterium | reverse complement strand
AGGCGCTCCAGAAGAAACCCATCACCCTCTGCTGACCTGACCCCTGGCCCTGCGGCAGGTGTGGGCGTGGCTGGAGCCGTGGATTATGCTGCAACGGTATTGGCAAGCGTGGTCCGTCAAGCCCCCACCTCGTCAGTTACAGGCACTGCTTGACTGGGTCTGGCAAGGCAAACCTATCTATCTTTATGTCCGGTAACAACAAACTACCGTTAGTGGATACTAAAGCTTGGCAAAAATTCGACTTGACATTTCGCCAAATTTGTTTTATTAATTAGTTAATTAATTAACTAGTTAATTAGGTGACTTGTGCAGACCGAGAATGATACGCTTAGCCTGACCTTTGCCGCTCTGGCGGACCCAACCCGTCGGGCAATGCTGGTGCGGCTCGCGGAGGGTCCTGCTACGGTGAAAGAGCTTGCCGAGCCGTTCACGATCAGTATGCCGGCCATCTCCAATCACCTAAAGGTGCTGGAGCGCGCCGGATTGATCGAGCGCGGGCGCGAAGCCCAATGGCGGCCGGCGCAACTGCAAGCCGCCCCGCTGAAGGATGCTTCCCAATGGCTGGAGCAATACCGCCAGAACTGGGAAGAAGGTCTCGATCGCCTGGATGACTATTTACGCAAGCTTCAAGAGAAGCAGAAAGGTTAAAGACTATTAAAAAGGAAAATGAATGATGGTAGATACAACAGCAGATCGAGAAATCGTCGTCACACGACTCATCGACGCCCCGCGCGAACTCGTCTTTGCAGCGTTTACGGAACGAGAGCATATTGAACAATGGTGGGCTCCGAGAGGAGCTACAACACACGAGATGGATGTGAAATCCGGTGGTATCTGGCGATATAGCCAGCCAGCTCGTGATGGCTCCCTAAATCCATTCAAGATCAAGTTCATCGAGCTTGACAAGCCAGCACGGCTTGTCTACGATTTTGGAACCGACGCAGAGAACCCGCCTGAGCCCGTGCGCACCACCGTGACCTTTGAGGAGCAGGACAGAAAAACCAAAATCACTTTGCAGCTGCTGTTTGTGACGGCAGCCGAGCGCAAACAAGCAGTGAAATACGGCGCAATTGTGGGCGCCATGCAGGCGCTGGAAAACCTCGCCGATTATCTGGCCAAGGTATGAGCGCGGCACGCAAGCCCCTTTTAGCTGATTTGCGCAAAGCTTATCACCGGGCGCGGCGTGCCCAGGGATGGGCCATATAATCAGGCGCGAACAGTTTTCCACGGTTGGTAAAATCGACCGTTCGCCGAAACTGGATATCAAGAGGTAACAATGGCTGAAGAGAAAAAGCAAGAATTTATCGAGATCCGCGGAGCACGCGAAAACAATCTAAAAGACTTCACGCTGCATATTCCCAAACGCAAGATCACCGTCTTCACTGGCGTATCCGGCTCTGGCAAGTCATCCATCGTATTCGACACCATCGCCACCGAAGCGCAGCGCCAACTATACGAGAACTTCAGCATGATGGTGCGCACCTTCCTGCCACGCTACTCACAGCCGGACGCCGATTCGATTCAGAACTTGGGCATGGCCATCGTGGTGGACCAGAAGCGCCTGGGCGGCGGTTCGCATTCCACCATGGGCACCATTACGGATACCTATACCTTGCTGCGCCTACTGTTCTCGCAGGTTGGTGAACCATTCGTCGGCTATTCCAACGTCTTTTCTTTCAACGAACCAATAGGCATGTGCCCGGAATGCAACGGGCTCGGCCGCAAGCTGCAACCTATCGTTGAAAAATTCTACGATCCTTCCAAGTCGCTGAACGAAGGTGCGATCCAAGGGCCGGTATTCGACGACAGCATTTACGCGGCCAGCGGCTTCTTTGACAATGACAAGAAGCTTTCAAAGTTCACCGAGCAAGAGATGGACCTGCTCCTCTATGGCAAGGAGCAAAAATTCAAGCTGGGCAACATGAACCGCACCTACCACGGTGTGATCACAAGTTTCAGTCGCTCCTACATCGAGCGCGACCTGAAAACACGCTCCAAGAAAACGCAAGAAAAGATTGCGCAATACCTCACCGAAGGCCCCTGTCCTGTCTGCAAAGGTGCGCGCCTCAACAAGGCCGTTCTGAGCTGCAAGATCAACGGCTACAATATCGCCGAACTTTCCTCGATGGAAGTGGGTGAACTGATCGGTGTGATCAAGGGCATCAAAGGCCCAGCGACCAAACAGATTGTGGACGACCTGGTGCGCCGGCTGCAGAACCTGATTGACATCGGCCTGGAGTATTTGACGCTTAATCGGGAGACCGATACGCTCTCCGGTGGCGAAGGACAGCGCGTCAAGCTGGTGAAACACCTGGGCAGCAGCCTGATCGACGTGATGTACATCTTCGACGAGCCCAGCGTGGGCTTGCACCCGCGAGACATACACCGGCTCAATGAAATGCTGCAGAAACTGCGCGACATGGGGAACACAGTGTTGGTTGTAGAGCACGACCCCGACGTGATCAAGGTGGCCGACCACATTGTGGACCTCGGCCCATACGCCGGCAGCCAGGGAGGCGAGATCGTCTACGAAGGCAGCTATGCCGGCCTGCTCAAGGCAGATACGCTGACCGGCAAGTTCATGAAAGAGGCCATGCCAATCAAGAAAAAGTTCCGTCAGGCCAAGGAGCACTTGAAGTTGAGCAAGGTGAGCGTTAACAACCTGAAGAATGTGAGCGTGAACATCCCGGTGGGTGTGCTCACGTTGGTGACCGGTGTAGCCGGCTCCGGCAAGACTTCGCTGATTAGCGAGGCCTTCGTCTCGCAATTCCCCGACGCCATCGTGGTCGACCAATCCGCAGTGGGCGTGTCTCCGCGCTCTAACCCGGCCACATACACTGGCGTCATGGACGATGTGCGCAAGGCCTTCGCCAAGGCCAACAAGGTGAACGCTGGCTTGTTTAGCTTCAACTCCAAGGGTGCCTGCGAGAATTGCAAAGGCCTGGGCGTGGTGTACACTGACCTGTCCTTCTTCGAAAGTGTAAAATCGCCCTGCGAGGTCTGCGGCGGCAAGCGCTTCAAAGACGAGGTGCTGGATTACAAACTAAAGGACAAATCCATTGTCGAGGTGCTGGATATGACCGTGCGTCAGGCGCTGGAACATTTTGATCAACCCGAGATTCAGCACAAACTGCAAGCCATGAACGACGTGGGACTCGACTATCTGACGCTGGGTCAGCCGCTCAACACACTCTCGGGCGGCGAGTGCCAGCGCATCAAGCTGGCCAGCGAGCTGCACAAGGAAGGCAGCATCTACGTGATGGACGAGCCTACCACTGGCTTGCACAAGTCGGATGTGGCTCACCTGCTCAAGATCATGAATGAGCTGGTGGACGGCGACAACGCCGTGATCGTGATCGAGCACAACATGGACGTGGTACGCAACGCCGATTGGATCATTGACCTGGGGCCGGAAGGCGGAAGCAAGGGCGGGCAGGTGATGTTCGAAGGCACGCCAGCTGACTTGAAGAAGGCCAAGCAGTCGATCACGAGCCAGTATGTATAAACGAGGAGGTTTGAAATGGATTACGTAAAACTGGGAAATACCGGATTGGATGTCTCACCAATTTGTCTGGGCTGTATGAGCTTTGGTGCTGTGGAGGGATGGGTTCATAATCAATGGGCGCTTAATGAGGAGGATAGCCGCTCTATCATCAAAAGGGCACTTGATTTAGGTGTTAATTTCTTTGATACGGCCAATGTGTACGCACTTGGAACAAGCGAGGAAATTCTGGGCCGGGCCTTAAAGGATTATGCCAACCGCGATGAAGTCGTAATCGCCACAAAGGTATACGGGAAAATGCATGAAGGCCCAAACGGCTCTGGCCTTTCCCGCAAAGCTATCATGAGTGAAATTGATAAGAGCCTGAAGCGTCTGGGCACCGATTATGTAGACCTCTACATTATCCATCGCTGGGATTACAACACCCCCATAGAAGAAACAATGGCGACTTTGCACGATGTGGTCAAAGCTGGCAAGGTCAGATATATCGGCGCTTCGGCCATGTACGCTTGGCAGTTCCAGAAGGCGCTTTATGTGGCTGAAAAGAATGGCTGGATGCGCTTTGTCTCCATGCAGAATCACCTGAACCTGCTTTACCGGGAAGAGGAAAGGGAGATGATGCCGCTTTGTCGGGCGGAAAAAATCGCGGTGACGCCCTACAGCCCGCTAGCCTCGGGCAGGTTAGCCCGTGATTGGGCGGAAACAACAAAGCGTCTCGAAACTGACCAAATTGCGATAAGTAAATACGACGCCACCGCAGATGCTGATAAATTGGTTGTTGAGCGACTCACTGAAATTGCCGAAAAACACGGTGCGCCTCGTGCTCATATAGCACTTGCCTGGCTGTTACAGAAAGAACCAGTAGTAGCTCCTGTTATCGGTGCAACGAAAATCTCGCACCTTGAAAGCGCAGTTGAATCATTGTCAATCAAGTTAGCACCCGAAGAAATTTCGTTCATAGAAGAACCATATGTACCACACCAAATAGTTGGTCACAATTAATCATGGAGCTGAGGCGGAGCATCAACTGTTAGAAGAATGCCTCCGTGACGGACAATACCAGGCCTGATTAAGAGCCAAATAGGGCGGGCATCAGTGTCAACCGCGCTGATTGACAAGAACGTCATAGTGCCGATGTGCGATGGTACAGCTAGCGACCGGCGTGAACCGGCTGGATGGCGCAGCATGCCTCCTGATGCGCCACGCTATTAACTCTCGCCAGGTGAATTCTCGCTAACCCGGCAAGATCTGTTCCAAGATCGTCGGGTCCTTGATCTTCTCATCTCGCGCCAGCAAAAGCGCCTTAGCCACCACTTCGGCCGTCTTAGGATCATCGTCTGCGAAAGGCAGGAAGATGCGGCCGCGATGTTGGGAATGGACCGGCACCAGGCATAAAGCGCCGCCCGGTTGTTGGTGGACCACACCGCTGCCCAGGTGAACCGAGTAGTTGTTGAGCTGTCCGTCGATCAAGACGTGACTCTTTTGTAAGCGCACGTTTCCGATCTTGAGCATGTCGCAGGTTTCGCGGATGAGCGCCGCCCGCATCTCGGTTGTCGAGGCCGTGGCTTCGGGATCAACGCCGCCCTGATGGGCCACGCTGACTACCAGATCCACGTCGCGCATGACCTCGCTAAATAGCCGGGCCGGTATCGAGTCGAGGGGTAGGGGCTGCCATTGGCCTCGGTGGGTGAACTGTATCCCCTCTATTGTGATACCTTCCACGTCGGCCGGCGTGAATGTCAGTCCTGTGCTCTCTAACCAGGCCACGATACCCTGATCATGGTAGGTGCGGCGGATGCCTTCTTCGGGGTGGCTCACCCAACCTCGCTGGCCCAATAGCGCCAACGCTTGGCGGGGATTGACCTGGTGACCGGCGTACCGGCGAGAAATGGCGCCTTCGGCCGTCTCGGCCGCCGTCAAAACGTATAGTTCCCGGAACACCTGCTTGAAAGGTTGGATACGCTCGCGGCGGAAGCATTCCCGCTGCCAAAGATGCCATTGGCCACTTAAAAGCAAATCATGGGCATGGGCGATGCGCAATTCATCCGTTTCCACCAGGGGCGCCACATCTCCGTCGAACTTTTCCATCTCCCGGCCGCCATTGAGCGGATAACCTAATTTGTCCGGGACCTCCTGATCATTTGCGCTGACAAAGACCAACTGGGCCAACATGGGGCTGAGCACCGGATGTTTTAGCAACTCTTGCAGTTCGCCGGCGCTGAAGACATCACCACGGCACATGGCCGACTCCAGCGATAGGCGGGCGCGAGAAGCCTGTTGCTGGATAGCCGTTTTGCGGGCCAATAGCTCCGAGATATCTGTTTGTTTCTTTAACTTGCGGGGCACGGTCTTGAGTGGACGTCCCTTTTTGACCACCCTGATCTGGGGTTCTCCCCACTCGTCGATGGCCAGCGTGACCGAGACATCTTCGACCGTCACCGTGAGCGGTCCATCAGCCAGATCGGCCACAGCCTGGGCTTCCATGGCCCATTCCAGGCGTTGAGGGTCGGGGTAGCCGGCCGTCCGGGCCAGGTTTTCTAGCCCTATGCTCGCTGCCAGCTTTTCGCTGGCTTGCCGCTGGGAGCCAAATTTGCGGCTGCCGCGACGAAAATCCTGGATGAGCAGATAGCGTTCCAGGATCAGCTTGTCGCCGCCGGCGCCCGCGGGTAGGGGCAACAAACCCAAAGCACGTACTGAATCTTGGTGGCGTTTCTGCTGGATGCGGGAGCATAGCGCATCCTCGTCGAGCCGGCCGGTCATGGCATCGGCAAAAAGTTGGGCCCGTTTGTGCCCGCCGCCGCCGGAAGCGTATTTGGCCGCCCGGTTTATCTCTCGCCAGCGTTCTTCCCCAAGGGCCTCATAGATTCGTTTGAACCAGGCCACATCCACAGCGCCATCCAGTAAAGCCTGTCCACTGAGCGGCGTTCGCTCATCAACCTGGGCATTCCAGGTATCGCGGATGGCCTGGTCGACTATCCAGCGATGATCCTTAGTGTGGGCGTGAAACCACCAGACGGCTTCGGCGAAATTTGGCCAGCCTAAGGCATACTCAACTTGGGCCGCCCACTGAGGTACATAGAGAGCAGTTTCAATCAGCCGCTTTTGGCTAATGTCGGCCCGGTCCATGACTTCGGCAAATCGTTCCTGCGTGTCCATCTCATCGGGGTAGGTTACCCGGACGAGATGACTAAAGACCGATTTTTTACTCAAACTATCGTAACTCCAGCCTCGTAAAAAAGATTCCCGGCCTATTGCTGATAATAGGCGGGCGAGCTCGTCCAAACCCCCGCTGTGGCGCAAGGCCATGGCCGGTCTGGATGCGGCCGTGGGCATATCACCGCGCGCCAACTCGACTGAAACTAGTTGGCGCCGGCAGCGTTCTACCAAAGCACGTAGCGTCGGATCATTGGCGAATTGACTTGTGCGAGCATCGGAATAACGACTGCTCAGTAAATACAGTTCGCGAAATTGGTAGCTGCTCCACGAATAGTGCGTCTTCTTTTCCGGGCGTGGGCCGATGAGCATGGCCAGGATGTCTGCCTCGTTAGCCCCGCCAGCATGGAAGGCGCGCATGATCTCGTCAACGCTTGAGTTTTTAAGGCGTTCGCCCCAACCACGCTCGGCAAGCCAGCGCGAGAGTTGCCATATTCGGATGTGATGGTCATCAGACCAATCGCCGGGTCTTAAATCCCGGTGCTGCCAGGCGATCTGTTGCCAACCCAAGAGATAACCAAAACGGAAGCCGGCCCTTTCTTCCTCGCTCAAGGGCAATAGCGTCAGGCTGGTTTCCGCGGCGTCAAGCAGATAATCGGCCGGTTTGGTCATTTCCTGATTCAAAACCAACCACCATAATATCTGTTGTAAGAGGGGTGCGTAACGGAGCCTGCTGATATCAACGTTGTTATAGAGAATCCGCCAGCCCTTTTTAAGCCAGCCTGGAACCGGCCCGGTCTGGTAGGGCATTTGGTAGGCACCGGCCGCTAGTGGCGCCAGGGCCCGAAGCAGTTCCAGTCCATCTT
>JAHEJP010000266.1:3059-7543 GCA_024638855.1 Chloroflexota bacterium | reverse complement strand
TTCTCTTTCAATTCAATGACTTGGAACTCTGGATAATTTTCCTTTACAAACTTCTGCGAACCATCAGTTGAATTATTATCAACCAGGATGACTTCAAATTGCTCAAATTGTTGTTTACACAACGCTTGAAGGCAAACTTTGAGGTGATGGAGGCCGTTCCAATTCGGGATAATGATTGATGCAGTAACAGGCATAGCGGGTTGTCACTGTTCAGTGGAGAATATGGTCGGTCATGAACCTATTCAACGCTTCCTGCCAGGGGCACAATGTAATCCCAATGCTCCTACCGGTGATATTTAGCAATGAGCTATATAAAGGTGGCTTCGAGGCTCGTTTATATTGGCGACTGAGTATGGGTAGATTTAGCGTATCAGTTAGGCCTGCTATGTTTAATATCTCGTTGGCAAATTCCCATCGAGAGCATGTTCCCTCATTTACCAGGTGATAGATACCGAACTGACCAGTAGTTATTAACTTTCCAATTGCTTCAGATAGATCACGAACATAGGTGGGATTTCCGATTTCATCGGCTACGACTTTGACTTCCCCGGTGTTTCGCGCTCTTTCTAAAATTGCATGAATGAAGTTTCGACCTCCCGGCGCATACAACCAGGCGGTACGAACGATGTAAAAGCGCGGGACAAGGGCTTTCACAAATGCTTCAGCGGCGGCTTTAGAATGGCCATAAGGATTGATTGGGTCTGGAGCCATCCACTCCTCATAACCTCTGAAGCTATTTCCCGCGAAGATTTCATTGGTGCTCAGATGCACCATTATGGAACCGGCTTCCTGGCAGGCTAAGGCAACATTTTGCGTACCTAGTCCGTTTACTTCATAAGCCAGGGCAGGGTTTCGGGCACATCCATCTACATCGGTATAGGCTGCGCAGTGAATAACAATCTCAGGTTGAACCCCTTGTACGTATTTGCTGATGATTTGTCTCTTGGTTATGTCAATATCTGGCAAATCTACCAGGTAGAGTGTGTGATCCGAGAGCGTCTGCTGCAAAGCAGTGCCAAGTTGTCCATCGCCACCTGTAATAAGTATTCTCATTATATGCAGAGAATTATAACGATAGCTGTAACAAAGCACGAACTGAGGCGATTAATATATGGCAATCTTTACTTAGCGACCTCAATGCTTGACATGTGCGCCATCGCATCTGATACTAACAATCATGCAAATTGATATCCTGACGTTGTTTCCAGAATTATTCACGACGCATTTTGAAACAAGTATCTTGAAACGAGCGCGAGATGCGGGTCTGTTAAATGTTTCTGTGCATAATATTCGCGATTATGCCCAGGGAAAACATCGCGTAACTGATGAACCACCTTACGGCGGCGGTGGCGGCATGGTACTAAAGCCTGAACCTATATTTGATGCTGTGCAGGCTATCATCGGGTTGAATTCAGACTCTAATCAAGCAAGGAACCAGTTTCCAATTATTTTGCTTACGCCGCAGGGTCGATTATTCAATCAATCAATTGCCCAAGAATTGGCGACTGAGAACCGTTTGATACTCATTTGTGGTCGTTACGAGGGCGTGGATGAACGGGTAAGACAGCAGTTGGCGACCGACGAAATCTCAATAGGCGATTACGTCCTAACCGGAGGTGAACTAGCTGCTTTGATAGTAACCGACGCCGTTGCTCGTTTGCAAAAAGGGGCGCTTGGCGCTGAGGGCGCAGCCGAAGCAGATAGTCATGCTGATGGGTTACTTGAAGGTCCCCACTATACCCGACCAGAAACCTTTCGAGGAATGCAGGTGCCCGATGTATTACGCTCCGGACACGCAGTCAAAATCAGGCAATGGCGTAGAGAACAGGCGTTGCGACGTACTTGGCAGCGAAGGCCAGAATTACTCTTGAACGCTAACCTCGACGAAGAAGATAAACAATTTCTGATGATCTTGGCCGAAGAATCTATTCACGGTATGTAATCATGTGTTCACGAATTCGTATTGATTAAACGTGTGAGCATTAGCCAATTATTTTTATGCAAAATTGGCCTCTTCCCAAGGCCAATATCTGGGAGCTAAACCCCACATAGCCCACAGTGGTAGGGGACAACTAGTACGTTTGAACTAATTTCTTAAAAGTTCGACCGATTTCCTTCCCAGGAAGGGGCGTTTGGTGTATACTGTCCCACAAAGTGGAGTGAAGTGGGGCGTTGTGGATTGTAAGTGGAACGTTCCAGTCGAAAATTTGTGCTAAATTAGGGGTTTTGATAGAACACATGTTCTTAGGCGAATACACCCACACCATTGATGACAAAGGTCGTCTAACCATTCCGGCGAAATTTCGGGGAGATCTGGCGTCCGGCCTGGTTGTAACCCGTGGGTTTGACCAAAATCTCATGATTTTCCCCCTATCCGAGTGGCAAGAATTGGCCGAGCGCGTTCTTTCCCGTCCCCTTGGAGACGAAGGTGTGCGCGCCTTCCGGCGCAGGATCTTTTCTGGAGCTGTCGATTTGACTCCAGATCGGCAAGGGCGCATCGTTCTTCCACCATATCTGAGAGAGTTTGCAGATATCGATGGTGAGGTGGTCGTCTCCGGTATGTACAACTATGTTGAGGTATGGAGTTCATCTTCCTGGGTGATGGTACGCGATTCTATTGAAAATGGCAACGAATCTTCCAGGTGGGATGATTTGGGCATTTAGTGCATCACAACTGTCGATGGTCGTGACGAACGATGCACATACCTGTACTTTACCAAGAGATCATAGATTATCTTCAGCCAAAGCCTGGAGGCAGATACATCGATGGGACCGTCGGCGCTGGAGGCCACGCAAAAGGCTTACTTTCAGCTTCAGCACCTGATGGGCAGGTTCTCGCATTTGATCGAGACCCTGACGCTATCGCCTTTGCCCGGCAGCAGTTGCTTGAAGAAGAGGAGCGAATCACCTTCATTCATGCAAGCTATGCTGAAATGGCTCAAGTAGGTCCACAATACGGTTTTCTCGAAGTTGACGGGATTTTACTTGATCTCGGTCTTTCATCCAGGCAGTTAGCCGATGCGTATCGGGGTTTTTCGTTCTCAGCGGATGGCCCCCTCGATATGCGTTTCGATCCCACTACAGAGAGGACGGCTGCGGATCTAGTCAATGACTCAACGACCAAAGAATTGGCGTGGATATTCAGCAGGTACGGCGAAATACGCCAAAGCCGAAAACTTGCTGTAGCAATTTCACGCAACAGGCCAATTCGAACGACTCGTGAGTTAGCAGAAGTAGTAGTAGGCGAATTAAATATGTACGGTCCGAGACGCGGAATGTCCCGTAAATTTCGACACCCCGCAACGCTGGTGTTTCAAGCATTACGAATCGCTGTTAATGATGAATTATCTGAACTTGAAACCGGGCTTGAGGCAACTGTAACGCTGCTAAAAGCCGGCGGCCGTCTGGCTGTTATCAGTTTTCACTCGTTGGAAGATCGCCTGGTGAAAAAGTTTATCCGTGAGCAAAGCAAAAGCTGCAGCTGCCCGCCAGAGCAACCGGTGTGCACCTGCGAAACACGACCTCTACTCCGACCCGTGCACAGGAAGGTGATAAGGCCGACTGAGGAAGAAATCGTAAAAAATCCACGTAGCCGGAGCGCTAAACTTAGAGTTGCCGAGAGAATCGCTGGAGATGAAGGGTGAGTGCTGAGATAGCAGGTAAATCAAAAAAGGCAAAAACCGAAAAACGCAGGACTTTGTTTGTGTTGACCGAAGCCCAAGCGGTATTGACATGGGGCGTCATTTTGGCGCTTGCTGCTATGGTTGGCGGTATTTATCTATTTCAAACGAGTTCTATTGCAACCGTAGGTCGTCAGGTGCAAATACTTCGAAATGATTTAGAAGAGGTGAAACGTTTCAATTCGGAGCTGGAACGTGATATTGCCGAAGCGCAATCGTTGGATCGATTACAAGAAGAAGCTCTACGGTTAGGCTATATTAGAGCGCAGCCAACTGACGTGGAGTACATGGTCATACCGAATTACCCTGTGAATGTCCCAACTAGCGTGACCGAAACACGACATGCGAGAGCAGATAGACCTGAAACTATTAGCGAAGCGTTATGGCTGTACATTCAATCGAGTGTAAGTGGCCTTGTGAGAGGGGAATCACGATGACAGTTAGTCAACAAAGGCGATTGTGGTTCATAGTTATTGGCTTGGCACTGCTGACGATTGTCGTCGTCTATCGTCTGGTCTCGTTCCAGATACTGCGCGACGATGAATTGGCAGAGTTGGGACGTTCAATTCACAATCAACCGTATTTCGCCCGGCCAGACAGAGGTCTAATTTTCGATCGAAATATGGCGGTGCTGGCTGGGAACGGCAATGATTATCAGATCGGCGTGTCGCCTTCGTTAATCACCGATGCCGAAGAGATGGCGACCTCCCTTGCGCCAATCTTGCAACAGCCTCGACGCGATCTTCTACATAAACTCACTTCCGATTATCCTTATGAGCTTCTTGCTGGTCGCATTTCTCCAGA
>JAHEJP010000266.1:0-2959 GCA_024638855.1 Chloroflexota bacterium | reverse complement strand
AATGTCGGCGCAGCCACAATAGCCACTTGGATGGGGCCCGATACGTTCTATAGCTATTTTCAGAGGTTTGGGTTCGGTCGACCAACTGGAATCGATTTAATGACTGAGGCTAGCGGGATTATGCCTTTGCCAGGAGATGCCGCTTGGACTGAATCGAGCTTAGGAACCAATGCCTTTGGACAGGGACTCGCAGTAACGCCTCTCCAAATGCTCTCCGCTGTCACGGCTCTGGCAAACGATGGTTATCTCATGCAGCCTTATCTCGTTCAGGAAATTCATAAGGATGGACAAGAGTTGTTCCACAAGCCAACAGTTCTGAGCCGACCTATTTCCCAGGGGACGGCCGATCAGCTGACTGCAATGGCGATTACAGCGGTTCGAACAGAAGTTTTTGGCGCACAGGTTGAAGGTTATACAGTTGCCGGCAAAACCGGAACTGCCCAGATTCCCGAAGGTGGCATATACCACCCATCGGACACCATCGCATCATTTATTGGTTGGTTACCGGCAGATTCGCCTGAGATAGCTGTACTGATAAAGCTGGACAGGCCGAGCGTTTCGCCTTGGGGATCAACGACTGCGGCGCCAGCCTTTGCCAAACTCGCAACGGAATTGGTTAGCTTATTGGATATTCCTCCTGACAGCATTCGCCTTCAAGGAGATATATTAGCAATCAGAGGTAACTGATTACCTGTCAATCGGAATTGATTGGTATTCAAGATAAAGAATGTTAACACTGGGATTTGTATTGGAAACATTGACAGACTATCAGAAATCCGGCGGCGAACCAGCTGTGGCGTCGGTAGTGATCGATAGCCGTCTAACCATGCCAGGAAGCCTTTTTGTAGCTTTCGATGGTGACCATGTCGATGGTCATGATTATGTTTTCCAAGCCTTTAGAAATGGCGCCATTGCAGCGCTCATTGAAAAACCGGTTTCAATAGAATGCAACATCATAAAGACTGAAAGGCCATTCAAAGACCAATTCCCAGATGGCCTGAATCTGACGCTGCCGATTTGTATCCTTGTTGCTTCCACCTTGGAAGCTCTTCAAGCACTTGGCAAGGCCTGGCGTAACCGATTTCCCAGCGTCCGCATCGTTGGCATCACGGGAAGCGTGGGCAAAACGACGACGAAGGAACTTACTCATTCGGTTTTATCTCGCCGCTTTCGAACGCTCAAATCAGAAGGGAATTACAACAACGAAATCGGATTACCCTTGACTTTGCTTAGTTTGCGCCCCTGGCACCAAAGGGCTGTGTTGGAAATGGGAATGTATACATCGGGCGAAATCAGCTTGCTGTGCGATCTGGCGCGACCGCAAATTGGTGTGGTCACGATCATAGGTTCGGTCCACATGGAATGGCTTGGTTCCATCGAGGCGATCGCTGAAGCCAAGCAGGAACTTGTAGAAGCCTTACCTGCGGATCCCATCGGCGTTGCTATCTTGAATAAGGATGATCAGCGTGTGATGGCCATGGCCGATCATACTGATGCCCGGATCGTCACATATGGTTTGGATCCAACTGCCGATCTTTGGGCAGATAAAATCGACTCAATGGGCCTCGAGGGAATTTATTTCGATTTGCATTATGGACGCGAACGACTACATATACACGTGCCCTTACTGGGCCGGCATAGCGTGCATACGGTTCTGCGAGCGACGGCCGTGGGTCTTGTCGAAGGATTAGCCTGGGACGAGATAATCACCGGATTACAGGGATTAACGGCACAACTTCGATTGGTGGCAGTACCAGGCCCGAATGACTCAATCATTTTGGATGATACGTATAATTCCAGTCCAGAATCAGCGGTAGCAGCCTTAAATTTGCTTGCCGATCTTGATGGCAGGCGAGTAGCCGTATTGGGAGACATGTTGGAGTTGGGCCCGGTTGAGGAGACCTCGCACCGATTCGTCGGCCGGCGAGCAAGTAGCGTCGCCCATATTCTCCTTTCGGTCGGACAGCGGGGTCAATATATCGCCGAGGAGGCGTTGGCGGTCGGTATGCCTCCCCAGCAAGTATTCATAGCCGAAGATTCCGATGAAGCCATACCAATGTTGGAACGGATAATTGAACCAGGCGACGTTATCCTCGTAAAGGGCTCACGAGGTGTTAAGATGGATCGCATTGTAGCAGCCCTCGGACAAGATTGATGGCCTTTGCATTAACTTTAGGAGGCGTGACGTTTTTGTTAGCGGTGATTTGGGGAAGCCCCCTTATTGAACTGATGCGCCGTCTAAAGCTTGGAAAACAAATCAGGATTGAGGGTCCAAAAACTCATTTCAGCAAAATGGGTACACCCGCCATGGGCGGGGTACTGATCATCGGTTGGGTGGTCCTGGTCACGATACTGGTCAATTCAGTACGCATATTTCGCAACCTTGAGATCGCCGAAAGCGTGATTATCCCGCTCGGCGTATTGATCAGTTACTCGATATTGGGCGGCATAGACGATTACCAGGGATTCAAGCGCCGACCCGGGGTCGGCATGTTAGCCCGCTACAAAATAATTTACCAGCTCGCCATCGCTTTGTTTGCCGCCATTTTGCTGTATTGGCGCGTCAATGATCAACACGGCTGGATGGCCATTCCAACTGTTCCATTCCTTGTTGATATCGGTATATGGTATGTGCCCATTGCTGCTTTCATTATCACTGCAAGCGCGAATGCCGTTAATTTGACCGATGGGTTGGACGGGTTGGCCGGTATCATTGCTGCCACAGCGTTTGCCGCCTATTCAATCATCGCCTTTTTGCAGGACCAGCAATTTCTGGTGACGTTTGCCTTCGTTGTCGTCGGCGCTTGTTTCGCCTTCCTATGGTACAACGCCCATCCCGCGCAAATGTTTATGGGAGACGTGGGCTCACAGGCTTTGGGCGGTGCGCTGGGTACGGTGGCATTAATGACCAATCAGTGGCTAATTTTACCGGTGATCGCCTTAGTTCCTTTAGCGACGA
>JAHEJP010000265.1:3372-7557 GCA_024638855.1 Chloroflexota bacterium | reverse complement strand
GAAATCAGCCAACCCATTTACAGCTGGGGCGAAGTGGCCGATCGTCTGTGGGTGTTGGTGACCTACGATGATGCCGCCAACCCGACTGTGGTTGAAGAAGGCACCGTCATCACGGCCGTTTTCAGCAGCACGGACGGGCAAGTCAGCGGCTCCGGCGGCTGTAACAACTACTTCACCGGCTACGAATCCACCGACGAAGGCGGCCTGACCATCAGCGGTCCCATCGGATCCACCATGATGGCCTGCGAGCAAGGCAGCGAGGCAGAAGCAACCTACCTTGCCGCCCTGGAAACCGTCAACGGTTGGAGCCTGACCGAGGAAGGCCGCCTGGAACTGACTTATGATTCCGGCCAACCTTATGAGCAAAAGCTGGTTTACAGCCCTGGCGAAACGCCGCTGACCGGCACCACCTGGCGGTTGGTTTCCTTCGGCGATCCAAACGACTTGCAAAGTCTCGAAGAAGGCACTTCCATTACGGCCGAGTTTTCGCCCGAGACCGATACCACCGGCACCGTCGGCGGCAATGCTACCTGCAATAGCTACACTACCGGCTACACCCTCGACAGGGACCAGATCACAGTCGGCCCCATCGCCGGCACCCTGATGATGTGCCCCGTTGGTGCCGACCAGGAACAAGCTTACTTGGCAGCCCTGGGCAGCGCCCAAACCTACCAGATCATCGGCCCCGACCTGCAAATCACTTACGACGGAGGGGTGCTCAACTACACCTCCCTTAACCTGCCGTTGGAGAATGTGCTCTGGCAAGCGGTCATGTTAAACGGCCAGCTGGTACCTGAAGAGGTCGAGATCACCATCCTATTCACCCCTGGTGAAGAAGCCGGGATTGGCAATGTGGGCGGCAACGGCGGCTGCAATAGCTACAACAGTAGCTACGAAAGCAGCAGCGACATCAGCACCAACCCGCCCACCCATTCATTAACGATTAGCAGCCCCATGGCCATGACTATGGCTATCTGCCCTGACGAAGCCCTGGCCAACTTAGAGCAATCTTATATGGCAGCCCTAGAAACAGCCGAAGGCTATGATATCCTGGGCGACCAACTGGTCATCCACACGGCGGAAGGTGACATTCTCTACACGGCCGACCGCGAGCCTTTGCTGGGTACGCTTTGGTCCCTCATATCCCTGGGCAGCGTCAACGATCCCCAAACGCCGGTGGAAGGCAGCAACTTCACAGCCCAATTCAAGCGCCTACCCACCCTACCATCAGGCACTGTGGTGGGTGAAACAGGTTGCAATGACTATAACGCCACTTTCGCCGCCAACCTGAATGAGATCAAGATTAACCTGCCTTCTAAGACCAATAACGAAGATTGTCCTTGGGGCGCGGGCAACTTCGAGGTCGAGCAACAATTCTTTCTCGGTCTGAATGCAGCCACCGAATACCGAATTCTAGGCAACGTGCTCCAGATCCCCTACGGCGAGAGTGAAGACATGCAGGTCTTGAATTTCCAGGCCACCCAGCCGACGGGTGCAGAAGCTATCAACTTGACGCCGCTGAACAATACCTTCTGGTACCTGCTGTCCATTGGCGACAATGCCTTGATCCCATACACGGAGATCACGGCCGGCTTCACCGTCAACGAAGACGGCGTCACTGGAACCGTCAGCGGCTCCAGCGGTTGTAATGCCTACAACGCGGCGATCGGAGTGAACTTCGCCGTCGGCCCCATTGCCTCAACCCAACGGGCTTGCCCCACAGAGGTGATGGAACAGGAAGGCGGCTACCTCGACTGGTTGAGCAAGGCCTATGACTATAGTCGGGCTGGTGACCAGTTGCTCATCTCCACTGCCAATGGCATCCTGACCTACAATAGCACGCCGGTGCTGGACCAGAGTCTAGAATTGCAGAATAGGACCTGGTACCTGGTTTCCGTCGGCACCGTGACGGCCGTGCCCGGCAGCAATGCCACTTCCTTCTTCGCCAGCAACGGCAGTTCCTTGAGTGGTAATACGGGTTGCAACGATTACAGTGGCAGCTACAAGACCGAACCGGGCAATAAGCTGGCCATCAGCGGCATGACCTCAACCAGAGCGGCCTGCGCCAGCGAGGCCCTGACTAAACAAGAAGAAGCGTTGCTTATCTTCCTGCCTTCGGCCGTGAGCTACTCGGTCAACGGCAATCAGATGCAGATCCAGACGGTGGACGGCAGCGTGATCAACTATACCTCGGTTCCACCAGCCCAACCGACCGGACCTACGGCAGCCATCAGTGGCCCGGCTCAGGCCGATACAGGCCAACTACTGACCTTCGACGGCTCGGGATCCAAAGCTGGGAACACAGCCATCGTGCGTTATGACTGGAATATGGGCGACGGCACAGTCCTGTCCGGCGTCTCGGTGCAGTACGCCTACGGCGCCCCAGGCTCCTATTCTGTCCAGTTGACAGTCACCGACCAGGCCGGCCTGTCCAGCGTAGCCAATCAGGCAGTGCAGGTGCGGCCGGTGGTAGAAGTGACACCTCCCACCGCCGTCATCGAAGGGCCGAGCACAACCTTTGTTGGCGAACAGGTCAGCTTCAGCGCCGCCAACTCAACCCAGGGCACAGCTGCTATCATCAGCTATGCCTGGCAATCGGGAGACGGCAACAATACTGCCCCGGGAACGGATAACAGCTTCACCACCGTTTACGGGCAGCCGGGTACATATTACCCGGCCGTCACCGTGACGGACGCCGGGGGTTTAAGCGACAATGCCAGCATGGCCATCACGGTCAATGCCAATTTGGAAGGCACGGATTGGCTCCTATCCAACACCATTCCAGGCACGTCCATCTCGCTGAATTTCGCCAATGGCAATCTGTCCGGCTTCGCCGGCTGCAACAGCTACAACGCCGGCTACACCACCACCCTGGCGGCCGGGCCTACCAACAGCATCTCGGTTGGCCCCATCACTAGCACAGGAGCGTTGTGCGACGAGCCGACCATGACCCAGGAGCAAGGCTATCTGGCCAATCTCCAGTCAGCCAGCCAATATACCATCAGTGGCACCACACTGACCCTGACCACGGCCGGTGGTTCGCTAACCTTCGGCGCGGCCGTGGCCACACCTTTGCCAGCGACCCAATAATCGCTGAATTCTTAGCCCTTCCGGGTTTTGTTTAGGTCCAACCGGACTTGTAAACAAAACTCGGAGGGATTTTTTATAACCCAATCCAACCTGCGAACAATTAAGACCACTATGTAATTGATGGCGTTAGAAACAGGCAGCCCTATATGCAGGACTGACGCTGATGGTGGTTCACTTTCCTCAGACACGTTACAAGTCGTAGACCGGCCAGGCCAATCCCAACAAGTTCAACAAGCGAAATAACCTGTTCGTTAATGATGATGGTTGTGTTGATATCAAAATTGCCTCCAACTCGCCGGAGGGTAAGGAAAAGATTTGGAACCAGACCGTGTTGCTAAAGGCTAGTTTGCCATCCTGCCTTGATATGGTCCAATGAACGCAATGATAGTTCCATTATTAGCTTTGTTTTGAAGTTGAAGGAGAATGTTTCAGAATGGGAAAACGACTAGAGAATGCCAAAAATCTATACCTGGAAGGAATTCGAGACGGCAAGGCTAGAGAAGCCATAACTAAATATTCGGGTGCTCGCTATACCCAACACAGCACCGGTGTTAAGGATGGGCCGGAAGGTTTCATCGAATTCTTCGAGGGATTTTTAGCCAGAAATCCCAAACGAGATATCCAGATCGTGCGAGGTTTTGAAGATGGCCAATATGTATTTTTACATGCCTTCCAGTCTTTGAACGATGGCCAAGCTGAATGGGTGACGACCGATTTCTTCGATACCGATAAGGATGGCAAAATAATCGAACATTGGGATGTGATCTCAGCTTACGTAGCCCGAACCCCATCCGGTCACACCTCCATCGATGGACCAACTGAGGTCAGTGACCCGGACAAAACTGAAGAGAATAAAAAAATCGTCCGTGATTTGATTCGGGATGTCCTCATAGGCGAGAATCCTGAAAACATTGACCTTTACATATCGCGTGAACAGTACATCCAGCACAATGCGGAAGTGCCAGATGGGTTGGAATATTTTAAGCCTCTCGCATTGGCAAAAAACAAGCCACTGGTTTATGAGGAGATCGTTTTGCTGGTTGGACAGGGCAACTTTGTAGCTACGCTGTGCAAGGCTTACTGGGAAGGACAGCC
>JAHEJP010000265.1:0-3272 GCA_024638855.1 Chloroflexota bacterium | reverse complement strand
AGGTCTCCCCGTCACGCGCCGGCTATCCGGCCGTCTTCCAGGTGGTAGACTTCGTCGGCAAAGACATCGACGGCCAAGTCGTGGGTGGCGATGAGGACCGTCGTGCCTTCCTGCTCAGAGATATGGTGAAAGAGCTGCAAAATCTGCTGCCCGGTAACTGTATCCAGTTCGCCAGTAGGCTCGTCGGCCAGGATGAGCGCCGGCTGGGTGGCAATAGCCCGGGCGATGGTCACCCGCTGCTGCTGACCGCCAGAGAGCTCAAAAGGCCGGTGATCCAGCCACCTATCCAGCCCCACCAGAATAAGAACCTCGTCGGTCCTGGCCCGGCGTTCCGCCCGTCCCAGTCCACTTAAACGCAGCATTAAGTCCACATTTTCCCGGGCTGAATAGTTCATCAATAACGCCTGCGACTGAAAGACGAAGCCGATTTGTCGGCGGCGCAATTCGACCCGCAGGCGCTCCGGCATCCGGCCGATATCCTGCCCCTGGAACCTGACTAGACCGGCCGTGGGCCGGTCTAGTCCACCAATGCAATTGAGCAGGGTGGTCTTTCCCGAGCCAGAACGGCCGCGCAGCGCCACGACCTTTCCAGGGGCCAGACTCAGATTAACGCCGCGTAAGGCAGGCACTTCCCGTGAGCCCACATGGTAGATTCGTTCCAGGCCTTCCACGCGCACCAAGGCCTCAGAGGATAAGTCGCTCTCTTCAAGTCGTTCATCTACGGCCATCTGGCTATCCATCATAACCACCAATCAAACTCATATGGGGCGCGGCTCTTAGTGACACCGCGCCCCATAGATTTAACTATGCTACTCCGGGCCAAAGATGAAAGCCGGTAAGGTTTCATCCGTCTGCAGCATGCAATCTTTCTGGACTTCGTCGTCATTATAAGCCTCGGCCGCTATGACGCAGTCCCGGTACTCGTCGACCAATTGCTGGGCGTTCACCAGGGCATCATCCACGCCCAGATCGCCGTTGAGGATCTGATCATAAGCTCCGTAAAGCCAGAAGATTGGATAGTTCAACCAGCTGTATTGATCCGAGATAAGTTGGGCAATTGGCGGCTGGCTGGCGTTTTCCATACTGGCCAGGTAAGCACCGGCCAATTGGTCGCCTACTTCATCTTGGAATTCGCTTGATTCGGCCACAGCCACTCGGGAGGGCAAGCCGATGCCAGCATTGGGTTGTTCGCTGAGGAACTTGAGCCACTGCCAGCAAGTTTCACGAGCCTCCGTATCGGCCGAAATGAAGTAACCGGTAGCGCTCTGGTAGCCGCTGCCCAATGCTGCACCCGAACCGGCCGGCAAGGGCACGGCGCCAGTGCTGTAATCGCGATCTGCCGCTTCGCCTAAGACTACGTTAAAAGCCGAATTGGTCCACATAGCGGCCCTACCTTCGTCGAGCAAAGCCTGGCGTTCTTGGACGGCCGTGACGGCCGGGCTGGTCAAACTGGTCATCAGAATCGGTTTAACATCATGTTCGGTCGTCAGGCCTGTGTACCAGCGCACCGCCTCAATCGTCTCCGGCGAATCGAGGGCCAATGCCGGCGGATCTTCGCTATCGTCGATGAGCTTCGCGCCCAGCCGGTCCATCATATTGAGCATATCAGAGGGTTCGAAGAGATCGGGAACAAATCCATAGGTCCGCGTCTCTGCTTCACCCTGGGACAAGGCCACGGCCGCCGTCAGGAATTCCTCGGTGGTCCAATCATTGGTCGGATAAGGAATACCGGCCGCATCGAAGAGATCCTTGTTGTATTCGATCAGGGTGATATTGATTTGCCCGGGCAGACCCCAGAGTTGCCCCTGGGCCGTGAAAGCATCGAGCACGGCCGGGTAAAAATCGCCCTCTTCGATAGTCGAATCGGCATCGAGGAACGGGTCCAGGTTGAGTAGAGCGTCCTGGTTTTCGACATCATTGAAGTTGCCGGGGAACCATTGGAAGCAGTCCGCTTCGGCAGCGATATCCTTGATGTCCGGGGTTCCCTCGAAGAAGTTGGGTTGTTTGATCTCGACCACCATATCCGGGTTCTCACCGCTAAACAGATCCGCCAGATCCCGGAAGGTTTGCATCTCTAAGGCGCCGGTGACGGCCACGAATTCGACGGTCACGGCATCTTCACTAACCGGCTTTTCGGCCTCGCCTGGTTCGACCACGATCTCCTCGGCCGACTCATCTTCAACCAGGCTTTCGGCGATAGCTTCTTCGGCCGCGATTTGGGCGTCGACTAAAGCTTCTTCGACGCTCTTTTCACCTTCCACAATGGCTGCGAAAGCATCGAAAACGGCATCTCGCCCACCCGTCGGGGCGCCGCTGGTATAAGCATGATCGACGGCGAATTCCAGCACCGGGGCCAATTCCTCGTCGACCTCATCCCAAAAATTGGTCGCTCCGGCAACCGACGAGCGGGCCGGCAAGCTGGCTCGACTACCAAAGATGGACATCAGATCGCTATTTTGCCGGCTCAGGAAGTCGACCCATCGCCAGGCCGCCTCAGGATTGGCGGTGCCGACGCTGATGGATAGCCCACCGGGAAAGAGTAAATTATTGGCGACATTTGGGGCATCGGCCGGGAAAGGCACGACGCCGATATTCGCCTGCTGTTTCCTGAAGGGAAAGGAACCGGATACCTCGGGCCACATGGCCGCTTGCCCTTGTTCGATGAGCAGATAGCCTTCAGGAATATCCAGGCCGCTGCCTTCTTCTTCCGTGTCCGGGAAGTAAGGCGCGACTTCATGGGTCAGGTAAAGATCCGTATAGCGGCGCATCCATTCAGCCATCTGGTCATTGTCGATATCGGCCGTGGGTGGATCGCTGCTCATATCATAGAGCAAATTACCCCGGCTTTCGACGAATGCGGAGGGATTGGGCGATACCTCGGCAAAACCCCACTGGGTCGTCTCTTCCCCTTCCCGCACGGTCAATGCTTTGGCCGTGTCTACAAATTCATCCCACGACCAGCCGGTTTCCGGATAATCAAGGCCGGCAGCGTCGAACAGATCTTTATTGAAGTAGATGAGTTGGTAGTTGGTGTCGCTGGGCACGGCCCAGGTGCCGCCGGCCGATTGGAAATATTCCAGGGTTCCCGGTTGAAAATCAGCGGCGTCGAAATTGGGATCTGCTTCCATGAACGGGCCCAGGTCGAGTAAAAGGCCATCTTCCAATGCCTCTCGCGAATAAAAGTGGCTGGACACGTCGGCGGCCGATACCAGTCTGCGGACGGCATCATCCGGCGGTTCAGCCCCAAGCCCGGACAACTCCAAGGTTTCCTC
>JAHEJP010000017.1:12174-26757 GCA_024638855.1 Chloroflexota bacterium | reverse complement strand
TGGCAAAGATTTAGGGATATTGCCGACAAGTGTGGCGCGATTCTAATGGCCGACATCGCCCATATTTCTGGGCTTGTTGCCGCCGGGTTACACCCTAGCCCAATCGGCATAGCCGACGTAGTTACCACGACTACCCACAAAAGCCTCTGTGGACCACGAGGGGCCATGATCATGACCCATCTGCCAAATATTTCAAGATTTATCGATCGGGCAGTTTTTCCCGGCGAACAAGGTGGGCCACATCTGAATAATATAGCGGCGTTGGCTTTGGCCCTAAAGCTAGCCAAAACTAACGAATTCAAAGAACTCATGGGGCGTGTCATCAGCAATGCATCTCGTTTAGCTGAGAAATTGACAGAAGGTGGCATACGAATAGTATCTGGTGGAACCGAGAACCATTTGTTGCTCTTAGACACGAAAGTTATTCAGAATAATGGCCTTGGACTCTCCGGTGATATGGCTGCGCGAATCCTCGATGTTGCCGGAATCGTTACCAATCGCAACACAATACCTGGAGATGCGAGTGCTTTCAGGGCCACAGGCGTCAGGTTAGGTACTGTTTGGATTAGCCAACTTGGTTATGGTATTGAGCAAATCGATCTTCTGGCTGAAGCCATCTCGACGCTGCTCCAAGGTTGCAAGCCGTTCGAGTACTCAGCGTTGGGGAAGAAGAAACTTAAACGGTCAAAGGTTGATCCCAGTGCTTTGATACGGGCACGAGAAATTGTGGCCGATTTGACTCAGCAAGAGCGTTCTGGTTCCAATTCCAATGTATTAGAGATTCGAGGAGATGCAGTCACAAATTTTCTGCAATATGCAACTACAAGCGACATCCAGTTATTAGAGGTTGCCGAAAGCCAGTCAACCAGAATTGTCGGCCCTGATTTTGAAGCCGATGGCCAAATCTTTAAAGCCGCCAGCGACTGTTATTATTTGAAGCTGGACAATGAGGCCAGCACGACGGCAAAAGCGGTTGGATGGTTAAGAGATTTGTCTGATGGTTATGTTGATTTTGGTGATATCTATGCGAAATTACCAGGGCCTATTGTTACTAAACAAGTTGAGAAACCATCAATTAGCTGGAGAGTCGGTGAGCAAAGTGAATCTGTAGCACTAATCAAGCCATTCTTTGTAGGCTCTGAAGGGGATGAACAAGTTGCGTCATCATTACCAGCGTTTGTATGGGATGAGCCCGATGAAGAATCATTGAAAGAGACACAGCTGCACGACACCCATATCCGTCTTGGCGGAAGAATGGTTCCCTTTGGCGGCTGGGACATGCCGGTTTGGTATACATCCGTTAGCGAAGAACATGCTGCAGTCAGAGAAAATGCCGGACTATTCGATGTAAGCCACATGGGCGTATTCGAAGCCAGTGGTCCACATGCTGCGAACTTTCTCAATATGGTTTCTACCAACGACATTGATACGTTAGAGGTCGGCCGTTCATTTTATACCTACCTACTGTTTCCCAACGGCTCCGTCATCGATGATCTCCTAATTTATCGACGAGAGAATGATAAGTTTATGCTGGTGGTCAACGCCGCTAATAATGACAAGGATTGGGCATGGCTAAATGCCGTTAACGACGGATTAGTGAGTATCGATGAACAACGCCCCTGGAGCCGAATTACTCATCCCGCGATTCTTCGAGATCTACGCGATCCTCAATGGGGAGATGAATCCCTTGTTGATATTGCCCTCCAGGGACCATCTTCGACTGACATACTGCTAAAACTCTGCGACGATCCTGTGCTGGAGGACCGAATAAAAAACTTGCCGTGGGCAGGTTTAACTGAAGGGATTCTCGCAGGTCTCTCAGTTGTCATATCACGAACAGGTTACACCGGGGAGAGAGTTGCCTACGAGCTATTTTTACATCCTGACGAGACACCACAATTCTGGCAGATACTACTGAAGGCTGGTGAAGAATTCGGATTACTGCCTTGTGGATTAGCTGCCAGAGATAGCACCAGGACTGAGGCTGGTTTGCCATTATATGGACACGAACTCGCAGGCCCGCTTAATCTGAACCCAGCTCAGGCTGGCTTTAGAAACTACCTGAAACTTTGGAAGCCATTTTTCGTTGGTCGGCAGCCATATATCGAACAATTAGAGAAAGTCAAAAAAAGCATTGTCAGGTTCCGGATGGATGATAAGGGCGTTCGCAGACCAGAACTCGGCGATCCTGTCGTTGACAAGCGTGGTAAAATTATTGGCACGGTGACAAGTTGCGCGATTGATAGTGAAGGATACTTACTCGGCCAAGCACTTGTGCCCTTGGATTATACCAAACCAGGAATATCCTTTTCAATATACCAACTGGGAGGTGGGACGCGATCGATTCGTGTTCCTACCAGCTTGGCCCCAGGTGTCAAGTTACCTGTACCAGACAGAGCAACCGTACTAACGCGGTTTCCAACGAAGCGTAAATAGGTTGGGAGGCTGATGGTGTTGTCTGTCGATTCTGTCTGCTTCGAAAGAGTGCAGTCAAGTGGAAGGAGCAGTTTATTGTGCGGCGTGAAGTCCTAACTTGGTCCGATGTAGATAAGTTGATCGATTACCTGGTCCCCCAGATTCGAGGTCGCTACGATTCCATGATAATCGTGACCCGGGGGGGCCTTGTTCCGGGAGGAATGTTAGCTGAAGCCCTCAATATTACCTATATATTGACTGCTTCAGTACGCTTTCCGACAGATTTTCCAGGGCTCCAGAGCCATCCAGAGGAACGTTTTGCTGTCCCTGAATTCATACAGTTTCCGGGTGATGAAGTACTCGAAGGTCGACGAATTCTAGTCGTGGATGATGTATGGACGCGGGGCCGAAATATTGTTACCGTAGCAAGCAGGGTTGATGGTGCCGGTGGCATCCCGGATACCTGTGTCCTTCACTACAAACCCGCATCCTCCTTATATCCAGGGCATACACCTACATATTATGCGGCCGTCACCGATGCTTACGTCGTTTATCCGTGGGAGCTCGATCGGGGTCCAGAAGCCTTGGGTATGTGGAATTAGTCGAACGGCCGGATAACTGTCGAGGGCAGCTCCAAAATTCGCTCAACATGAGCGCTATTGACGTCCGCTGGCGCATTTGTTACGATCGCTTTTAAGCGGCAATTTTTGTCTCTGAAACCGGCGATAACTGGGTCCCTGGCGGCGAGGACCGTCGAACCGCGTCAGGTCCGGAAGGAAGCAGCGCTAAGGCGTATTCCTTGGGTGCCCAGGATAACCTGGTAATCGTCGGTTTCAGGGACATCAATTCTTTCCAACTTTTTATATTGGCCGGAATAGCCCAAGTGATAGGAGTGCAACCTCCTACCCCTCTCGCACTGCCGAAATTCTATCCTGAAAAATGCCTCAGCTTGTCAGAAGTCGCCAATTTCTAACCGGACTATTTGTCGTTACACTAGGTTTGCTTGCGGCAGGAATTCTGCTTCAGCTTGATACTCAATACATCATACAGATAGACGGCAAGACCACTATTGTTTCCGGCAGTTACGACAGCGTTGAAGCGGTTTTGGCTGCGGCCGGCATCTCTTTACGATCGGAAGACTTTGTCCAGCCTCCTTTGAAGAGCAGCATCAATCCCAGTTCAGTAATTATTGTCGAACCAGCTCGACATGTGAGCCTTATCGAGGATGGAACAGAAAGAGATCATTGGACTCTTCAACCCAATCTAGCAACGTTTTTCTCTGAAATTGGTTTGACTGTCTATCCGGGAGATCAGATTTTGGCAGATGGAAAACCAATACCGATATCAGCTTTCGAAGGCGCAACGCTACCAGATACATTGGAGATTAAACGGGGTTCAGAAATCAAAATTATTGATGGTGATAAGGAGTATGTTCTCTCAAGTGATGCTCGTACCGTCGGTGAAGCCATATCTGAAGCAGGCATATGGCTTCAATCGCCTGATAAGATTGAACCTTCTCTCGGCAGTTGGCTCAAGCCAGAACAAATACTCACTATAAGTCGAGCTGAACCGTATACAATTCTCGTCGATGGCGAAGTAATCGAGTCATACAGTCAAAGCAACGATATCTTAGATATTCTCTCTGGTGTTGGAGTGAGTTTGTCCGGATGGGATTACGCGATACCAGACTATGGTAATATGTTATCACCTGGCGCTCAAATTGAGGTCGTTCGAACCCAAGAACAGTTCGAGATTGAAGACATGCCAATTCCCTTTGGGTCTGCATTGGTTGCCTCTGATGAATTGGAAATAGATCAGAAAGCCTTGCTAAGAGAGGGCGTTGCAGGCAATTTAAGGAAAATGCGGAAGACGCGTATTGAGAATGGAACAATAATCGAACAAGCTGATGTAGGTGAGTGGATAACCCGAACGCCAATTGATGAAGTCATTGGCTATGGTACAAGAATTGTCATCAGGACGCTGGATACGCCCGATGGTCCACAAGAATATTGGCGTGTTGTCAGTATGCGGGCTACCTCGTATACGGCCGCTTCATCAGGAAAAGCTCCTGATCATCCTGCATATGGCGTAACAGCCAGTGGCCTTCCCGCCGGATATGGCGTTGTGGCTATCGACCCATCCATCGTACCTTTTAGAAGCAATGTATATGTTGAAGGGTACGGTGTAGGGTTCGCCGGAGATACTGGCGGTGGTGTCAAAGGGCGGATCATAGATCTCGGCTATGATGACGGGTCCTTAAAATCGTGGCGTGGTTTTGTGGACGTTTACTTCTTAACACCAGTACCCGCTCCAGAAAATATTAACTACCTGATCCCATAAAGTATCACGGAATTTGATCATTTTGTATCCAACTTTCTTCTAGCCATCCGAAATTTGTCCAATGCACCCAAAAGCAACTCTTAACCAATATGGCTTATCACCTAAAAAGGCACTGGGGCAAAATTTTTTGTACGACGATCAGATATTGGCTCAAATAACAACCGCCGCCGAAATCAATCCAGATGATGTCGTGCTAGAGATAGGTCCTGGCATCGGAGCTTTAACGAAACATCTCTCAGTTGTCAGCGGAAAAGTCATTGCCGTGGAAATCGATGGGCGACTGATGCCTATACTCGAAGATCAACTAGACAGTTACAAGAATGTGGAAATCGTTCAGGCCGATATTTTGAAATTGCCACTCCGGGTCTATGTTGCTGATGGCTTCAAGGTAGTGGCCAATATACCCTATTACATGACCGGCATCTTGCTTAGGCATATCTTGTCTGGAGATCGTCGCCCTTCAATGGTTGTCATCACAATCCAGCGGCAAGTAGCCGATCGTTTGACTGCCAAACCCGGTCAAATGAGCCTTTTATCGACAACCGCCCAATATTATGGCGACATTGAGGTTCTATTTGGAATCAAGGCGGGCTCTTTTTGGCCGCGCCCCGAAGTAGATTCGGCTGTTGTTCGAATTAGAATTCACCCTGGACCACTTCTAAACAAGGACGAAGAAGAATCTTTCTTCAGGTTGGTTAAAATTGGTTATAGTCAAAAACGAAAGCAACTACAAAAAAACTTTCGAGCCTTAGGCTACCCTAGCTCGAAGCTCTACAAAATCCTTAGCGAAGCAAATATCGATGGTAGACGCCGAGCCCAATCATTATCTATAGAAGAATGGATGGAACTAACCCGAGCGTTATCCCGAGACATTTCTCCAACCTGAGTCACGCCCCCAAATATCAGCGTTTCGTTTCTCTGTTCTCTCCGCAGTTCGAATCTTGGTGCTTTTCTGTTCCTCCAATGACTCAAGGGTTGCTACGGCCAACCAGGTGCTATTACTCGTATCCGCGGATGGTTTCCAGGGATCCATTCGCTCTTGCAGGAATTTTGTACTGATATCCCCCTGCAAGAAAACTTCATCGGCTAGAATATCCAACAAATAAGGGATGTTCGTCGTAACACCCAAGACAACCGTATCTTGCAAGGCCCGGATCATTTTTCTAATTGCCTCAGAACGATCATCACCCCACGTAATCACCTTAGCCAACATTGGGTCATAGTACTGGCTTACCAGCGTACCTGATTCAATACCGTCATCGACACGAACACCTGGACCAGAAGCAGGCCGATAGAATGAAATTTCACCTATAGACGGTAAATTATCTTGTTGCGGATCCTCGGCGTAGATTCGGCATTCCAGAGCATGTCCTCTCTGCTTAAGATCCTGCTGCTCGAATGTAAGCGGTTCGCCGGCCGCCAACCTGATCTGCCATGCAGCCAGGTCAATTCCTGTGACCATTTCAGTTACCGGGTGTTCAACCTGTAACCGTGTATTCATCTCCAAGAAATAGAACTTATTTTCCGGTGTTAAGACAAATTCCAATGTACCTGCACTGATATAACCGACTGTTCTGGCCAATGCAAGTGCAGCCTCGGTAATTTGCTGCCGCAGCCTAGGAGTGATGGCTGGTGAGGGCGTTTCTTCGATGATCTTCTGGTGCCTTCTTTGTATCGAACACTCTCGCTCAAATAAGTGAACGATATTTCCATGCCGATCGCCGAGTATCTGGATTTCGATATGACGGATTTTATCGAAATATTTTTCGACCAACACATGATCGCTGCCGAAGGATGAAAGCGATTCGTTGCGAGCAGTATGCAATGCTGTTTGAAACTGTCCCTGGTTGGCAACAACACGCATACCTTTCCCGCCTCCGCCACTGCTGGCCTTGACAAGAATGGGGTAACCAATTTGCGAGGCAGCTTCCTTGAGCTCCTGATCTGTATATTCTGCACCATCAACACCAGGAATTACCGGGACGTTGGCTTGTTTGGCCACCAGTCGAGCTCCAGCCTTACTTCCAAGAATCCGCATGGCGCCGGGTAACGGTCCAATAAAGTGAATACCATTCTTTTCACAAGCCTCGGCAAAGTCAGCGTTTTCACTAAGAAATCCATAACCCGGATGTATGGCATCGGCCCCGGTTGTTTGGGCGATTTCAAAGATGACTTCTTGATTTAGATAAGTTTCCCGAGCTGTATATCCAGGCAACTGGTAGCTTTCATCGGCTTGTCTAGCCCAAGGAGCAGAGCGATCGACTTCGGAATATATTGCAACTGTTCTAACGCCGAGCTCACGACAGGCACGAAATATCCGCCGTGCAATCTCGCCTCTATTTGCAACTAGAATCTTCTCAAACATCGGTTAATGGGAATATTTGTTTGGTTTAAAATCAAGTCTACGACTCCCACCTTGGTCTTCGCCTTTCAAGGAAGGCATCTATCCCCTCACTGCTCTCGTCACTTAATAAACGACGAGCAAACATTTCAGTTGTAAATTCCCTCATATCATCAGTTTGTTCTGTGGCAACTTCTCTAATTAGTCTTTTGGCGTCTACCTGTGCGCCAGGCGCTCCTTTTAATAGTTGCTGAACATAGCTCATTACCGAGGCGTCCAGTTCGTAATCGGAAACAACTTTGTGAACCAATCCCATTCTTAAAGCGTCTATTGCAGTGAAGCGTTCAGCTGTCAGAAAAAGCTCCCGAGCTTTTGATTGCCCGATCTTGCCCATAACAAAAGGTGATATGACCGCCGGGACTAAGCCAAGTCGCACTTCACTAAAGCCAAATTTTGCTGTGTCCACGGATACAACAATATCGCAGCAGCTAACCAGTCCCATACCACCTCCAATCGCAGCGCCATTAATCCGTCCTACGACTGGAATCGGGCAAGTGTTAACCATCATCATCAGATCAAAAATCGCTTCGGCTTCTGCTTGCCTGATCTCGGCTACATTCTCGGTTGGTTTTTTACTAAGGGACGGTAAATCGGCTCCAGCACAAAATGAACGCCCCTCGCCGCTTAATATGACAACTCGAATATCCTTGTCGTCACTAATCTCTCGAAAAGTAGAGGCTAGGTCGATTATTAGTTGATCGTTGAGAGCATTGTGATAATCAGGACGGTTTAGGGTAACCGTAGTTACGGCTCCCTCCCGACGTAATTCAACAGTCTGCGTCTGCATAATCCAACATCATAATACCCCAATCTCTAATCAATCGAAGGATTAGCGGTATAAACAGTCTGTAAGTTTATTACTCTTTTAAAGCGATGGTTTTCAAACGGCTGGTTCGACTATCGCCTCAGGTTCATCTTCTTCTTGATCAGTCTGTATTTTGTTCATAATCTGCTCGAACTCTAACCGGTCAAGAGTCTCGACTGTTTGTAAAGTTTCAGCTAACTCAACGAGCATATTCTTGTTGTTGTCAATGATCTGGTAGGCTCGTTTGTAATTCTTATCCAATATCAAGTCAACCTCGTCATCAATGGCCTTTGCCGCTTCTTCACTGTAGTCGCGACCATAACCCATATCCCTTCCAAGGAATATGCTGCCTTGTTGCTCACCGAAAGATCGGAGCGCCAAGTTTTCACTCATACCATATTGCATAACCATAGCCCGGGCCAACCGGGTTGCCCCTTGAATATCGGCCGAAGCACCAGTCGTTATTTTGCCGAAGAATATTTCTTCAGCAACTCGCCCGCCAAAAGCCATTGCAATCTGGTCATCAAATTGTTCCTGGCTTCGTGTTGGACTATCTTCAGGAAGGGACATGACGTAACCAGCAGCCCGACCTCGTGGAATGATCGTTATCTTTTGGACCGGATCAGTATGGGCCAAATTGAAGCTAACGATAGCGTGGCCTGCTTCGTGATAGGCTGTACGTTCTTTGTCTTCTTCGCTCAGAACCTTGCTTTTTCGCTCAGGTCCCATGACGATCCGGTCGAATGCGTCCTGAAAATCAACGCGTTGAATTTCTGTGCGACCTCGTCTAGCCGCAAAAATGGCCGCTTCGTTCATCAGATTCTCTAAATCTGCACCTGCGAAACCGGCTGTCAGCCTCGCCAGGTCACTCAACGAAACATCGCTGGTAACAGGTTTTCCGCGCATATGAATCCTCAAAATTGCTTCACGGCCTGTGACATCGGGTAGATCGACGATTACTTTTCGATCAAAGCGTCCCGGCCGTAACAAGGCCGGATCCAACACGTCAGGGCGATTCGTCGCCGCGATGACGATTATGTTCGTCTCGTTAGAGAATCCATCCATCTCTACTAAGATTTGATTGAGTGTTTGTTCCCTTTCATCATGACCACCACCTAGACCCGCACCTCGTTGGCGTCCAACCGCATCTATTTCGTCCACGAAGACAATAGCCGGGGCATGTTGTTTCGCTTTACTGAACAAGTCTCGAACGCGACTTGCGCCGACGCCAACAAACATTTCGACGAATTCAGACCCAGAAATATGAAAGAACGGCACGCCTGCTTCACCTGCGATAGCCCGGGCAAGCAATGTCTTACCCGTACCAGGTGGCCCGACCATCAGAACGCCCTTCGGAATCCGGGCGCCTACCTGAATAAACCTTTCTGGTTCCCGTAAGAACTGAACAAGCTCCTGGACTTCTTCCTTGGCTTCGTCAACTCCGGCAACATCGTCAAAAGTTACGGTTGGTTTATCGGCTCCACTCAGGTCTCGAGCTTTACTACGCCCAAAGTTGAAAATGCTGTTTCCGCCACCACCCTGCATTTGACGGAAGCTGCGACTGAAAATCCATATTAGGAGCAAGACCGGGCCGATAGAGATGGCGATCGTCAGTACTGTATTCCAAGTTGACTGATCCTTAATCTCAATATCAGTAGCGCTTATAGCCTCTTCAGTAACACCCAATAATCGGAATTGTTCGATTACGCTTCCCTCTTCTTTAACCGAAGTTTGAGTCGTACCATCCTCCAAGGTTGCTGTAACTTGGTTTCGACTGACTTCGATCGATTCAGCCTTGCCGCTCTCGATTAGTGCGGCAACATCGGTTAATGGCACATCTTCTGGGCCAGAAAAGTTTCCGCTAAACCAAAATTGTAAACCCAATATAACGGCCAAGACAACGATTATCCAAACCCAGGTCGGAATCGAAAAACGGGGGCCTGAGGGTTGTTCATCCATATTGTTCACTCTTGAAAATGCTTAATTCGATCTTGATACCGGTTAAAGTTAGTTGCTGCAGCTTTGAATTATCTGAAATCTTTATCAGAAATATGTTAATTTTTCATACACCGCTCATGATACGGCTGGCATTCCACCGATAGTGCGCTATTAGGAAGCAAGTAAGGCCACTTGTTTATCAGCCCGATAGCTGCTGCGAACCAGGGGACCACTTTCAACCCATCTGAATCCCAATTCGAAACCGATTCGCTTCAATTTATCAAATTCTTCGGGCGTGTAATAACGCTCGATTGGTAAATGATTTCTCGTTGGTTGGAGATACTGACCAATCGTCAGAATATCGACGCCCAGGTCGACGAGATCTCGCATAACTTGCTCCACTTCAATCATCGATTCTCCTAAACCAACCATGATACCAGACTTAGTTAGAATAGCTGGTTGAATTCGTTTAGCATTGTCCAAGGTGGCCAATGCCCATTCATACCGGTCCTGAGGCTGTACTTTCTTGAACAACCTTCGAACAGTCTCCACATTGTGGTTTAAGATATCGGGTTGAGAATTCATAACAATCGATAAGGCCTTTTCATCACCCTTGAAATCAGGAATAAGAACTTCGACTGAACAACCTGGTTGTAGTTCGCGAATCCGATCAATACATAAAGCAAAGATCGGGGCGCCGCCATCCTTTCGTTCATCTCGGTTCACAGAAGTGATCACCACATGATTAAGATTCATCGCCCGAACAGTCTGGGCAACTCGCTCTGGTTCAGTCCAATCTAAGGCCAATGGTCGGCCCGTCTTAACGTCACAAAAACCGCAGCTTCTGGTACAAACGTCGCCCATTATTAGAAATGTCGCCGTACCATTACCCCAACACTCGCCGATATTCGGGCACCTAGCTTCTTCACAAACCGTATGGAGATGTTTGGCTCGCATTTGGCTCCGCACAAAATCATAGTTGTCACCACCTTTCAACGGTATCTTAATCCACGAAGGTCTGCGTTCAGGTCGTGGTCTTTTTGCAGATTTAGCAATATTGAGATCCATCATCGATTTATTCATTATCTATGGTGCTGGAATTAAGATGCAACCCCTATTTTAACCTGTAATCGTCTCCATGGGTGTAGTCACGCCAACTAGTTCTTACTACCATTTCAGCAAGGCAGGCTGACCCCCAATCAGGCGGCATCGCGACCATTCTACGACGAAACCCCTCTTGTGCCAAGCTGCAGATGAGTCTTCTCGTTACCTAAATATGATAAGGTGACTTATTGACGATTGCTTCTAACACTGGGTCGTGTAAAATATCGACATAATGATGCCGCATCCCACTGAAACCGATTACAAAAATGAGCCCCAGTTCATCATAAAGATACTTCGGCAAAATCTTCCAATAGTGCTGTTTTTAGCAGTTTCAATTGTGGGAATGTTCGCCGTCTACTGGTTTTTTGGATCGAGGGCAGACAATTTCGAAGCGATTATTAGTTCGGAATCCGCTGAGGATGTAGCTCTTATAGACCCTGATGCCCCAATCGCATCAATCTTCAAACCTGTGAAACCCAAGCCTGTTACCCAACGAACTCAACAGAGCCCACCACCAATACGTGTTGGTTTAATTGCCGGTCATCGAGGATTTGACAGTGGAACCGAATGCGCTGACGGCTTAACGGAAGTTCAGCTCAATTCAATAATTGTTGATGATCTCGCGGTGAAACTTGAGGAAATGGGAATTAGCAGCGACTCATTGGACGAGTTTGACCCACGCTTGGAAGACTATTATGCGAGTGCATTGGTTTCGGTGCATATTGATTCCTGTGAATACATAAATGACTTAGCAACCGGCTTTAAGATATCTGGCTCACCCATTACTGATTCAACGGACCTGAGCATATGCATGCAACAATCCTATGGTGAAACCACAAAATTAGCCTATCATCCCAATAGCATCTCGCCAGACATGGAAAACTATCACGCCTTTGCGGAAATTAGCCCGGGCACACCGGCATTGATTATCGAGGTTGGATTCCTGAATCTTGACCGAGAGATATTGACAGAAAATTCGGACTTAGTCGTTGAAGGTCTTTTAAACGGTATTACCTGCTTTCTTGAGGAAGGACCTTGAACGAAGAGTCGTTTTTTAATAACGGCCGATCATTGGGGGCAGCCCGTCAATTCATACTTGTAGGCATCGCTATTGGAGCCGTTATTCTATTAATTATCGCTCTGGCGATGGTTATGTTTTTTGTCTGGAACCAATGGCTTTCTGGTATGCCGGCATTTGCTGGGCAAGCCGTAACCAATCCTAACGACATTAACGCACCTGACCTACTAGCAGATAACTCTCAGATGCTTAGCCTATCAAGCAGTGATTCAGATGTCGAAAGTACTACTGAATCATTGCATACGCTTGGTCATATTCCGGTAGCTACTCCAAATATTATCGAATCTAAAAATATCGTTGCTGGCGTTGGAGCTCAACGAGCACGTTGGACTCCAACGCCTTTACCTACCTACACACCTACGCCTTCACCCTCACCTGTGCCAACCTTCGTCAGTAACGATCCTGCAGCAATTGCCATGAGACCAGCAGGACTGTCTCCAGGAGAAAAGTGGATCGACGTAAATTTATCTTCCCAGACCTTGGTAGCTTTTGAGGGAAGTGCGCCAGTTTTTGACTCTCTGGTGTCAACTGGCTTGGCAAACCACCCTACTGTTACCGGACAGTTCCGAATCTGGTTGAGATTTGCCTCTCAAGACATGAACGGCTATCGGCTAGGGTATGATTATTATTTGAAGGGCGTACCCTACGTTCAATATTTCTACCAGGATTATGCTCTTCATGGAACGTTTTGGCATAACAATTTTGGTAGGCCAATGAGCCATGGCTGCGTAAATTTGCCTACACCAGCGGCCGAGTGGTTATTTAATTGGGCCGCAAACGGCACATTGGTAAACATCCATTATTAGTCAGTCTGAAACCGGATTCCACTGCAGCAATAAAGAAGGGTTAGATGCCCCTAGATATTATCGTTGGCACTCAATGGGGAGATGAAGGAAAAGGTCGCATAACAGATCTCCTGGCAGCGAAAGCGGATATTGTTGCCCGCTACAGTGGCGGAGACAACGCTGGACACACCGTATCCATAGGTGATGAGATTTACAAGCTGCATTTGCTTCCTTCAGGCATTATTAACCCCAATGTCACCTGCATTATTGGCAATGGGCTCGTCGTAAATCCGACCGTCCTACTGGGCGAAATTCAGGATCTCTTTGTTAGGGGGATCGATGTCACTCCGCAACGGCTCAAATTGAGCGACCGAGCGCATCTTGTCACGCCGGGACACATCGCTCTCGACCAATCAGCCGAACTAGCGAAGGGTGACAAAGCTATTGGAACGACTCAGCGGGGCATTGGGCCCACTTATACCCATAAGACCGCCAGAACTGGGCTTCGAACGGGTTTGCTAGCGGACAAGGATTCTCTTTTAGACGCCATTAGCCGACATATCGAATCCGTTAATCAGAAGCTATTGATTGAACAGCGCATACCCAAACTGGACGTTAATGAGATAAAATCCCAATTTGCTACGTGCAGTGATTTGCTGACCCCTTTTTTGGCCGACACCTCACACTTTCTAGACGACGCGCTAAATGGAAAAGCCAATGTGCTTGCCGAGGGAGCGCAAGGTACGTTGCTAGATTTAGATCATGGTACATACCCGTTCGTTACCAGCTCCTGGCCGATATCGGCCGGGGCGCTTCTCGGGCTCGGAATTGGTCCAAAACATGTTAGGCGAGTGATCGGAGTTGCCAAGGCCTTTACCAGCCGTGTGGGAAGTGGTCCCTTTCCCACTGAGCTCTTTGCAGATGCGGCAGAGAGACTCCGCGGAAGCGGTCAAAAGCCTTGGGATGAGTACGGTACAACCACCGGAAGACCACGACGGGTAGGCTGGCTTGATTTAGTCATTCTTAAATATGCTGTCCGAGTTAATGGCTTAACTGAACTAGCCTTAACAAAATTAGATATCCTCTCGGATATACCAAATATTCCTGTATGCGTGGCCTATAATTATCACGATCAGGTTATCGATTCGTTTCCGGCCGATCTTAAAGTGCTTGGCGAATGTGAACCAATATTGGATTATCTGGCTGGATGGAAAGGAGATATTGCTTCAATCAGAAAGCGAAACGACCTGCCTCTCAATGCCAAAAAGTACGTCGATTTCATTCAAGAATTCTTGGGCATACCCGTTCGCCTGATCTCAGTTGGGCCAGAGCGTGACCAAATCATAATTTGTTAGAGTATCCTGAGCCATCGGAGACCTTTTACAGCTAAATCTCCCATTCATAGTGTATCAAATAGCTCAGGCTATATCTTCCCTGCCAATTTTCAACGCCAATAACCCAAGTGCCCCAATCCAATTCAAAATCTTCGGAACCTGGCTGCCGGAAACTTGAATAAAAATTAACGCCATCATATGAGTCTGGCAGCTTGATGATTCCTGCAGTACCACCGTGGCCGATATGATTGCAATCAAGCACGTTGGCTGATGTCAGATTCTTTTTTATCAATGGTGCAATCACATCGGCGAATGATCCTTCGATAGGAGAACCACTTCCATCAGCGATACCCCATACTATTAACTCGTCACTATCAAATAAT
>JAHEJP010000017.1:0-12074 GCA_024638855.1 Chloroflexota bacterium | reverse complement strand
ACAAGACGAATCTTTCACTAATTAAGTTCCAAAAGTATCTTTCATTTTAAGCTATTTTATGGTAAGCTAATTTCACTGTCCAGAAGTGTAACAACTGAATTTAATAAGGAGTGGAAGCAATGCTGGTCCTATTGTCGCGTAAATTCTTGGTCTTCGTTGTGTTGTTGCTGTTTTTGCTCATCCTCCCCGGTCAAGTTTTTGCAGGGGCGGAACATTCGACAGTTGCAAGTAATCATGTGCAAATTACAAGTCTCATGAGGACGGAAGAACCTGAACAGCCCGTTGCAACTGTTAATACAGGTGCGTTAAACGTTCGTTCTGGGCCTGGTGTTTCATCTTCCAGGGTAACTGTCATTTACAATGGACAGCCGGTTGTATTGCTCGGCCGCTGGGCCAGCAACAATTGGGTGAAGATCCGTCTGTACAGCGGCGTTGAGGGTTGGGTGAATTCGGTTTACTTGAATACAAGCGTGCCCATAAGCGAATTGCCTGTTTTGGGTGGAACGCCACCGCCGGTTGAACCAACGCAACCGATATACCAGGCGACGGCCACAGTTATAACTGGAGCGCTAAACGTTAGATCAGGCCCAGGAATCTCTTATGGCGTGGCTACGATTGTACGTTCAGGCGAGCAAGTCTTCATACTAGCTCGAAACAGCACCGGCAGTTGGATGAAGGTCCGGACCTCAACCAATGTTGAAGGATGGGTCAACGCCTCCTTGGTGTCAACCAGCGTACCTGTTCAGGATTTGCCTGTTGTCGATGGATCTCCCCCTGAAGCCTCTGTAGTCGTGATTGTTAGTGCTGCCAATGTTCGCACCGGCCCAGGCGGTCAATATGATGTGATCGCCATACTATATCAAAGCCAGGCTGTATCTTTGATCGGCCGCAGTTCCGGTAGCAACTGGCTCTACGTCCGACTGGGTAATGGCCAAGAAGGCTGGATAAAGACGACATCAGTACAAGCCAATGTACCAATTGCCGATCTTCCAGTCATTCAACCTGGAGCCCCATCAAATTCGGCAGTCGTTGAAGTTAGCTGGCTGAATGTTCGTTCTGGTCCTGGCACTAATTTTAGCGTCTTTACAGTGCTGCCCAAAGGACAAGTTGTGAGCATGATTGGACGGGCGGCTAATAGCACCTGGGTGCAAGTCAGGCTCCCATCAGGGGCAGTTGGCTGGTTGAATTCGAACTATCTATTGGGGGAAATTCCAATTACCGATTTGCCAATCACTTATCCATAAGGCAATTCCCCAATTCTAGCAATCGACAGAGAAGGACCCCATGGTCGCTTGACATGGGGTCCTTCTGTTACAAATGCGTTCCAACTGCATATATCTTCCTAGAAATCACGCAAGAGTTGAATGTGTCCTCTAAGGCTGTCAGCCATCATACTAATTGAAATACGTTCATCGACAGTATGGGCATATTTTTCCTCCCCAGCTGAGTAGCCAACGATATCAGCTCCACATGGAATAAAATGTCGGCCGTCGGTAGCGAAGTTATAGCTACTCAAGCTGGTTTGCGACCCCATCCCACGCTCAATCAGCTTACGGACAGTGCCCACCACAGCTTTGTCAGGCGCCGTATAGTAACCGTAAATAATGTCGTCCGAATGAGGCAATGGAGCCTCTTCCTCTGAGGACCAAGCGTCGCTTAAGCTATATTCCAAGTCTCCCGCAACGCGTTTTATGAATGCTTGCAAACTATTGCTACTTTCGGTCCCGGTCCGAAAATCTAGTAAGACTTTTGTCCAAGCTGGTGTCACGTTCAAGCTGGCTGTATCTACCTTAATTATCGTTGGTGCAACGGTGGTTGGTCCAAGAATCGGGTGTTCCTTAAGCTCTCCTTTCATTTGATCCAACCGCTCCAAAAATGTTGCCATAGAGTAATTAGGATTTGTACCGTTTTGTGGCACACTCGCATGAACTGATCGTCCGGGAAAAGTTATCCATGTTTGCAGAATGCCTCGATGTCCCAAACTTAGTTGATTGCTCGATGGTTCACCTAAAACGATGAGCTCTACGGGATAATCCAAATTTTCAGTCCAGTATATGGCGCCCCGCCCGCCAATCTCTTCCTCGATTACACCCGTGAAAACCACGTCCCGTCTCGGCCGGTCCCCCATTCTCAACAAACCGGCCATACTGTATATTTGCACGGCCAATGGGCCTTTGATGTCGCAGGCCCCTCGCCCGAGAATATCGTCACCTTCAATCATGGCAGCATATGGTGGCGCTGACCATAGGCGCAGGTCACCAGGATCGACATGGTCCAGGTGACTATTTAAGACCAGTGCGCCTAGCATCCGTTCGCGACCAAAAATTCTGCCCGAAACGTTTCCAATTTCATCAATCCAAACCTGATCGAATTCTAGATACCGCATTTCCTGAGCGATTAGACCGGCCAGTTCAGCTTCTTCCCGTGGCATGCTCTTAGTCTGGATAAGTCGCCGAGTAAACTTGACACAATCCTCCAAAAGTTTAATCTGTCCGAGATCAATCATTATGAAAACCTTACTGATTGTTTAGATTTGTACTACTCAACTCGATAGGCCAAATGCTAAATCCTGGTAATCAGCTTCTTGAAAGCGGTTCCTGTAAGCGCAAGGTGTCCCAGAAGGCGACCATCATGGCCGCTATTTCCCTAAACTCATACCATCGGGCAGCACGATACTCTCTTTGATCAGCCGCTGCGCCTATCACAGATACTCCGAGTCGCTCACAAGTGAATAGTGCTCTTGGTAAGTGGAATGCCTGGGTGACGACTATCGCACGATCTATGCCAAAGATTTTGCTAGCTCGGTAGCAGGTATCATAAGTCCGCCGACCTCTATCGTCGATCTGAATATCTTCAGCCTGTACTCCTCTTTGAAGGGCGTAATCGGCCATCGCTTCAGGCTCGCTGTAACCACTCGAACTGATGTCACCACTCACTAAGATCCGTTGTACTTTTCCCTTATCATACAACTGTAGGGCTGTGTCCATCCGATCCCGTAAGATAGTGCTCAATCGGCCGTTTCGAAAAACCGCTGCACCAAAAACGATGGCAACTGGCTCATCGGCAGCCGAATCAATATCAAGTATTCGGGATTCATAAGACCGATTGAGCAGCGATCGCCACATAAAAGGTAAAAATAATGCAGCCGAAAGTCCGACTAATAAAGTTAGATTCAATAGTCGCCGTTTATCCATCAGAATTTACTATACGCGCCTCGGCCGGCTAAAACAACCGTAATCATCGCTCAACGACTAAATTCCAATGATGGCTTAATTCTCGGATTTTTCTGCGATTTCTGATTGCCATCATTAATTGTGACCTGTGCGATATATTGCTAACATTCGTCTATGCACAATACGATGAAATCCGATTATGCCAGTCCAGAGAAAATATCAGTCTCCCTGGTTCTTATGATACTGCTATTACTTTTCTCAATGGGAGTACTGTTAGCTCCGTACTTTAGGGATTTCATCGGAGATGATTATATTCAACTTTGGCGAATAAGAGATCTTTTGATTGCCCCTGAAAGTGCTTATAAAATATTTAGCCCTTATTGGACAGACTGGTATTATCGTCCGTTGCAAAATCTGTGGTTCCTGCTGAACCGGTTAATTTTTGGACTTCTCCCACCAGGTTACTACTTTCTGCAAGTCTATTGTCACCTCATAGCCATATCCTTACTCTTTCAAATTGCCAGAATTCTCGGACTCGGTCGGTGGATCGCATTTGGGGTAGCAGCTCTTTTTGCGATCAACGGACAGCACCAATTGACTATTGGTTGGATTAGTAGCATTGGCAATGTTTTGGGAATCACCTTCTCACTGGCGGCATTTGCCGCCTACCTTGGTTATTTGCAGAAACCTGATCGGGGACGATATCTATCACTTACAGTCCTTTGCACCATCATGGCCATGCTTGCGCACGAGCTAGGAATCGTTGTCCCCTTTTTATTGGTAGGTCTGCGTCTTCTTTGGCCAATTTCCAGAAGGATTAGCCGGGCAGAAATAATATCGGTGATCATTATCGCAGTTTTGACAGTGCTTTATGCAAGCATTCAAATCATTCGGCCCAATGCCAACTTGGTCGTGGACGATGATTATTTCTCTTCTCTACCAGCTGCCTATACGCCAGCTCAGATTGGTCAGTTTGCATCAGCCGTACTCTACCGCTGGTTTCTGTTTTCCATCACAGCAGATCCGTTATCAGATATCGGTACAATTCTACCCACGACCATAACGTCTTGGTTAATCATATTTGTCATTTTGGCCCTGACTAGCGTGGTATTCATTCGCGGCAACCTGGCTACAAGGATTGGACTACTGTGGACAGGTTTGCAGCTTGGCTTCATATTAACTGCGTTATGGAATTATCGACCTGAGTTATTTGACAGCAGACATCTATATGGCGCTTGGGCGGGTCTGTGTATACTTTTTGGTGGTTTATTATATTCACTACGCGAAATTAATAGAGTCAGGTATTGGATTTCTCGACAAAGAATTATTTACCTTGGGGGGTCGACTGCAATGCTGAGTCTATTCCTCATTTTTCAGCTAATGATTTTACGCTCAGAACAAAAGGCGCTGCTTGGTCATGCCAGGCTAGTCGAAAGAAGCGAACAGCAGCTGAAGGAAATCCTGCCTGAGCCAGATAGCCACAATCGTTTATTTGCCAATCGATTTATCCTAACTCCACCGTATCTACCTCCTGTCGCGTCTGTATGGTTTGACATGCCCAACCTTACTGGTGGAAGCCTGGATGCGCTAAAAAATAAACAAATTGTTAATTATCAGGATTATGTCTTCGATTATGAGAATGGCGTTCTTTACAATCTAATGCCAGAATTGCAGCAAAGTAAACGGACGGTTTTTTTGTGGCGTGAATCTCCAGTGTCGGCAAATTTACTATACGAAAAAAGCAAACGATTATTGTACAGTGAGGAGATTGAACTGGATAAGGTGCTTGAGGGATTTGGAGAAAATCGTTTTGGAATTGCTTTACAACCCGCTGAAGTAGGTTGGACATCAATACGGTATGCTGCAAACATCCCGATCGAGAGTCGGCTGGCTTTTGGCCTTTTTCCCCGATCGAAGCAGGCATACCGTGTTCGAGTTATAGGCGACGAGGGTAAAAGTCGGATATTGTATTCGCTGGAGGCCACAACTGATGCGGCCGAGTGGCTCGATATTGATTTACCACTGGCTGACTACGAGGGACAGGATGTGGACATCTATTTTGAATACCGGCCTGGCTTCCCTCTTGAAGCGCAAGGGTTCTGGGCAAACCCGCGGTTTATTATAGACTAGCCTGATTGAGATCTGCGTCGCAATGCGTCCCAAAGGGACTTGACGAATTCAGCTGGGGCGCGGGTAATATCTTTCGCATCTTCATCGACCGAGGTTAACAGGGCGCTGCCCACGATCACCCCATCGGCAAAATCTGCTGTTGCAACTGCTTGTTCGGGGCTACTAATGCCGAAACCTACTGCAACAGGAATGTTGGTTGCAGCCTTAACTTGCCGGACAATGGTCTCGACGTCACTATCCATCCCACCCCTCGCGCCAGTTACGCCGGTAAGACCTACCATGTAAACAAAGCCGTTTGCGCGTTCTATAACCCTACTAATCCTCGACGAGTTGCTCGTTGGAGCCAGAAAATGAATGAAGGCCAAATTCTCTTGCGTGGCATAACTTCCTAGAGTAATCGATTCTTCAAGTGGCAAATCGGGAATGATGAAACCGTCTACACCTGCCTCCGCGGCATCCTGTACGAACTGCCGTTCACCATACGCGAGTATTGGATTGTAGTATCCCATCAGAAGTATAGGGACATCAATACCATCCGACCTGAGCTGCCGGACTGTTTCGAGGCACTTGGCCGAAGTCATGCCCTGTTCGAGGGCTTTTTGGGTACTCCTCTGTATGGTTGGGCCATCGGCAATTGGATCGCTAAATGGCACCCCGAGCTCCAAGAAATGGCTATATGGCGCAATAGCTCGAATGACCTCGATTGACGCCTTTAGGTTTGGATAACCTAGGGTAAAGTAGGGCATGAGCGCAGAGTTGTGACTACGAAAGCTCGTCTCAAATGCTTCTACGATTCGTTCTAGACCATTGCGTTTCATTTTCCCGGCTCGGGAGACTACTAATGTCGACTTTTACATCCGCCTAGAGTTGAATTAATCGGGGGCAAGTCGCCTAATACCTTGGCTCTCATAGACGTAGGCTGGGTGCCACGTCGAGATCAAGATTATCACGACGGCCTGTGATAAAACGCCAATGAGCGGCACTGGCGATCATGGCCGCATTATCTGTACACAAAACCATCGGCGGCTGTCTTACCGGCACTGTCGACGCTTCCTCAATCTGGTGGCGGAGTCTGCGATTAGCGGATACACCACCTGCGAGATGAATGGCTTTGACACTATAGGCTTTTGCTGCCGCCACAGTTTTCATGACCAGCATGTCCACCGCAGCGGCCTGGAAACTTGCCGCGAGATCGGCCACCGGATATTGGCCATCCTCAAAACGTTTAGTTTCTCTCAATACCGCTGTTTTTAGACCGCTAAAGCTAAAATTATAGCTATCGTCCATCAAAGCCCGGGGAAAACGAAAGGCCTTGCTCGATCCCTGGCCAGATATTTCATCGATGGCCGGTCCTCCTGGATATGCAAGGCCCAAGAGACGTCCTACTTTATCGAATGCCTCACCTGCAGCATCATCCAAGGTACCGCCAAGATGTTGATACCTAAGATGATCGATGGTGAGGTAAAGTTCGGTATGACCGCCACTTGCCACCAATGTAACGATAGGAAATTCAAATTCTTCATCTAATTCAGTTAGCCATAGCGAGTAGATATGACCTTCGATATGGTTAATCCCTACTAGCGGCTTAGTGCGAGCGAATGCCATTCCCTTTGCTACGTTTACGCCAACTAATAATGATCCAACCAGGCCCGGTCCGTAGGTTACAGCAATACAGTCTAAATCCTCGACGCTTAAGTGAGCCTCTTGGAGAGCTTGATCGACGACAGCATAGACAACTTCGACATGTTTGCGAGATGCCACTTCTGGAAAAACCCCACCGTATTGAGCATGCAGATCGGTTTGGCTGGCGATTACATTGCTCATGATCGTCCGACCGTTCTCGACGACCGCGGCGGCCGTTTCATCACAAGACGTTTCAATCCCCAATATTCGTGTGATTTCTTCAGTTTTATCGATCATCTTTAAAACACCAGTCAGCTGCAGGCAACAATCGCACCAAGTAATTGCTGTTCTTGGCCTGGTAATACTGTACGCGGGTCCAACAGTAATCTATCCTCCATGATCCTGGCTATTACAGGCGGTTCGTGGTTTCGTAAATCTGAAGCTAGTTTTGTAACATTCATGTGAGTAATCGCGACCAGGCGAGTTGGTAAAGTTGAGCCGGGTATGCTTCCCCCACCCACCGTTGAATTACCGGCAAAGACTTCAGCAGATAATCCCTTTATACTTAAGAATTCGGCCCAATCATGGGCGACCAATTCGATTTCATCGATTGTACGGGAGATCATTCGCCAAACCGGTACTTCTTCGACTGCACGGCCGATTAGAAATCGCGACAAAGTGGCCGAAAGCGCAGCAAGACACATTTTATCAGCCCGAACAGCTCTGGCTAAGGGATGGCGCTTCATCTTCTTTATGAGCCCGGCCCGCCCGCAAAGAATGCCCGCTTGCGGGCCGCCAACCAGCTTATCACCACTAAAACCAATGACATCAGCTCCATTTAGCAATCCATCTTGGATGGTTGGTTCATGCTCCATACCAAACTTTTCCGTGTCTAGTAAGGCGCCACTTCCCTGATCATATAGCAAGGGCAATTGATGATTATGTGCTAACGTCGCTAGCTCCCGCACATTGGGTTCGCTGGTGAAGCCGATTATTTTATAATTTGAGTGATGGGCAATCAATAAGGCAGCTGTGTTATCCGAAATCGCCTGCTCATAGTCCTTCAAATGAGTTCTGTTCGTCGTTCCCACTTCCACCAAAATGGCGCCAGATTGTGCCATAACATCTGGAACTCGGAATCCGCCGCCAATTTCTACTAACTGCCCTCTGCTAATTATCACTTCTTTTCCCTGGCAAATAGCAGTCAACATGAGCAATAGGGCTGCTGCATTATTATTAACCACCAGGGCTGCCTCTGCCCCGGTTAATCTCGTTAATAATTTCTCTGCGTGGACAGCGCGTGAACCCCGCTCACCTGCAGCCAGATTGTATTCCAAGGTCGAATAAGTGGCTGCTGTCGCCCTAATTGCAGCAATGGCTGCAGAGCTTATAGGAGCTCTTCCTAGGTTAGTGTGAACGATAACGCCAGAAGCATTGATGACCGGTCGTAGCGTTGGAACCAACAGATCTTTCAAGCAACGGTCGGCGTCTGCCAGTAAATCAAATATCTCTGGGGTTCGATTCGTTCCGGTGGCAATTTCTCGGCGGGCATTGTCTAAAGCCCCCCGTACCGCCTCAAGGACAAGATCACGGCCGTAACTTTCAATCAAAGCCGTCCCTTCTTCACTATTCAAAATAGAATCTACACTCGGCAACATTCGCAGTCGATCAGTCGTATCTGAATTTCCGTCTAACTTACTCGAATTGGACTTCATCAGGCCTCATTTCCAGCTATTGACGCTGCACGAGTCCTGATTTGCAAGAGAACCTCGATAGTAACTAGGACTCCAGCGACCAACAACGCAACGCCAAAACTAAAACTACGATTCATTTGAAGCCAGGTACAAAAAGCAACCCAAATCCCTGCCCACATGGCTTGCCTAAGTACAACGAGGAAACTTCGCGAATCTGAGCGGCTAAAACGTTTATTAAGATAGTACGCTAAAGGTAGTACGAGTCCGGTGACCGCGGCCAGTACCGCTGCGAGAAAGGCAATGATGATCTCAGAATTTGCTGCCTGAAGAAGTTGTGTCGCTCCTGCCTGATCTTGGCCAACAAACCGAATGAGATCCAGCCGCATGACATCTATTGGCCAAAAGTTGTCTATGATGTGGCGGATCGCAAATAGTCCCAATAGAAATAGACCCACTCCAATGAGTAAATAGGGCACGATATTGAATCGGGACGTAAATCTTTCCATATATCAATTATACTCGACGTATAATAAGCGTAAAAATTGCGTATACTTTACGTAAAAATCAGACTAAATCAAACCATATACCCCTAATACATTATATCATCATCCTAGAGTAACCAGTTTATGGTAAGTTAAATTTGGAGAAAGACAATTAACCATCATATTTTTATGGAGGGATCTCAATGATTAATAATCTCATAAAAGCCAACAGGATGAAAGTCCATCAAGAATTTGCCAATTTCCGGCGCTTTTTGCCGGTTGCTTTCTTGGCATTCGCTATCCTTCTTCTTCCAGCCGGTTCTAACCTGTTTGATGTGGCACAATCAGGAACGGTTCCTTTGATGAAGATCGTGTCTGTCGTTAAGGATGATTCCGTTACAATTAGGACCGAAAACTTCCCAGCTAATACCAACTTCTCGGCGACTATGGGTCCTATGGGAACTCAGGGAATCAACGGGATAGTCGTAGGAAGCGTAAATTCTGGTAGCGGAGGATCCTTTGATGCGACATTTCCGATACCGGCTGGGCTAAAAGGATCCTACCAAATTTCAATTCGGCTCCAGTCGCCTGGAGCATTTCCTTACTACAGCTACAACTGGTTTTATAATAATACGACAGGGGGTACTGTTCCCATATCTCAGCCGGAACAAGAGACAGCTCCCGGTTATGTTGGTATTCCCTCGTTCAAAATCATCGCCGTTAAACAAAATTCTGATGTGACGATTGAAACGAACAACTTCCCGCCTAACCAGGTTTTCAAGGTAACTATGGGTCTCATGGGTACTCGTGGCGTGAACGGAATTGAAGTTGGAACTTTGAATTCTGGAAACGGTGGTAAATTGACTGAAATGTTCAATATCCCTGCTGGGTTGCATGGTCAGGCTCAAATTTCCATCAGAGCCCAGACAGCAGGCTCAAACCCGTACTATGCTTATAATTGGTTCTGGAACAACGATGCCAACGTGGCCGGAGTTACGATGGCTAGCCCACAGTCAACGACCCCAGAAACCACAGCTGGTACTGGTGGTCAGCCAGTAACTGCAGCGCCAAAAACTGGGTCAATGACAGTACCAGTCATGTACACCGGCATCCCAGTGATGAAGATAACAGGAGTCGTACGAGATCAATCCGTAACATTCGAGACAATGAACTACCCACCAAACCAAATCTTCTACGTTACGATGGGGCCTTTGGGAACACAGGGGATTAACGGCATTAGTGCTGGTTCGTTCAACTCAGGCAAGGGAGGCTCTATGTCAGTCACACTACCGATTCCGAGTGGATTGGCTGGTCATTACCAGATATCCATCAGATCCCAAACGTCTCACGCTTATCCTTTTTACAGTTACAATTGGTTCTACAATAATACAACTTCATAGCTGATAATTTTCAACACAGAAAAAAAACGGCCTGCACCGAATGGGGTGCAGGCCGTTTTTCCATCTGGGTGCGACAGAATTAAGTTCCCAAACACGTATCGCGGAATGAAAATTCTTCAAAGAATAAATCCCATTCCTCTTGTCGCATATTTCTATTCGCAATATTGCAGGCCCTCTCAATCCAGGAATCGAGGTCCACATCAGAGATAGTAATTGTTCCATCAACACTTGAAGAAACCAGGTAGGATCCCTCAGGATTAAATGCCACATCCATCGCATTATTCGCATATAGTGCAATGGGACCGCCGATAGCTTGCCCACTTTCAACATCCCAAAGATATACAAGATTGTCAAAGCCAGCGGATGCAAGTTGTTTTCCACTAGAGCTGAACACTACTCTCCTCACCGGGCCGCCATGATTAGAGAGTCTTTGGCCGACTGGTTGACCTGTTTCCACATCCCATATGATTATCGCATTATCAGCGCTGCCTGATGCAATCAATTTTCCATCCGGACTAAAATCAGCGCTCCATATGAATCCTGTATGCCCAAGGAACTCGGTGCCAATCTCTTGTCCCGTCTCGGCCTCGTATAGTTGAAGGGAACCCTCTATACAGGCCCCTGCCACTTCAACACGTTGACAATCATTTACTACCAAGATTGACCCATCGGGGCTGAAATCTATCGCCTGAGAGAAACCAACCGTCTCCGTATAAACCCTCTCAACTTGACGTGTTTCCAGATCCCACAATATCACCTCGCCCCTGTTGCAGCTACCAGCAGAGTGAAATTCGGCACAGCTACCTGACGCCAGTTTTTTCCCATCTGAAGTGAATACTAAATTAACAACGGCCGCGCTATGACCCAATAGCGGTTGACCAATAGTCTGGTGCGTATCGGCATTCCAAAGCACAATCGCACTATCAAGGCCGGCCGTAGCAATTGTTTTTCCGTCAGGACTGAACTCAACCGCTGAAACGTTGCCAATAAATGGTGTATTGTGAATTAAAGGTCCCAAGGTGTTCTCGCCAGTCTCTTGGCTGATAATCTCGATTTGCCCATCAGCATACGCTACTGCAATAACGCTTCCGGCAAGGTTTAGATCGATAACCTTCGGATCTAAGCCAAATAATAAATTTTCCTCGATGGACAAGTCTCCGGTTGCGATATCCCATTGATTCATACTTCCTGATTGGTCTATTGTGATTAGGTGCTGACCATCGTCGGCAAAGGCTAGTTTACTGATAGTCGTTTTATGTTTCTGGGGAAATCTCACGACCTCATTTAGAGTTTGGCTATCGAGTATCAGAATTTGACCATTGAGGTCGCTAACGGCGATCATATCTCCTGCTGATGAAAACGCCGCGACCCTAATGGAACCAAAACCAGGGATTTTGACCTGCCGTAAAAATTCTTGATCGACGCTGTCCCACAAGGCGATTCTACCATCATTATCTCCGGTTAGAAGTTGCGCGCTATCTGGCGTAAAAGCAAGGCTTAGTATGGCTGTATCCAACGATTGAGTTCCAGTTAGAGGTTGGATTGGCGTTCCCGCAGCTGGCCCTGTAAGAG
>JAHEJP010000264.1 GCA_024638855.1 Chloroflexota bacterium | reverse complement strand
GTGAGAAATTGGACGGCATCGTTCCCATCATTGGCACGGCCGATTTTGATCCCCAAAAGGTGCAATTTTATAAAATCGAATTGGGAATGGGCGATCTTGAGAATCCGCAATGGGTAACCCTTGGTGAGATAAGCAGCAAACCGGTGGTGAACGATACTTTAGAGATGTTCCACGCCGATGCCTTGCCAGCAGGTGATTACTTGTTGCGTCTCATTGTCGTTCAATGGGATGGAAATTATGTGGGTGAGCCCCATACCATTCTCGTTTCGGTCGAATGAATCCAACAGAGATCTACTTGAATTGTTTTCCCCATGCTACCGGGTGTAACGGCTGCCATCGGTAGGTAAGGGCACGTTGTACCCGCGGTTTCCTCTCTTCTATTTTGTTTGCTGACACACTATAATCGTGGGATGCGATGCTAAATGCCTGTGAACCGGGATATAAGGGAGAGGAAAATGGTCAATTACTTCATCACTATCGCCGGTAATATTGGCGTGGGAAAATCGACGTTGACTAGATTATTGGCGGATCGTCTCGGATGGGAACCTGTTTTCGAAGCCGTAACGGAAAATCCATATCTGGCCGATTTTTACGATGATATGAACCGCTGGAGTTTTCATTCTCAGGTGTTTTTCTTAGCCCGTCGCTTGCAACAACATTATGCTCTGATGCAAAAGAACGGTTCAGTCATCCAGGATCGGAGCGTTTATGAGGATGCTGAGATATTCGCCAAGAACCTGTATGATCAAGGACATATTAGCCAGCGCGATTGGCTTTGTTACCTGGATTTGTATGAAACATTAGCCACGATGCTGCGGCCTCCTGATTTGGTAGTTTACCTCAAAGCCTCGGTGCCTACCCTTCGGCGGCGTATCGACCATCGCGACCGTGGCTACGAACAAACGATCAGCAGCGAATACCTAAACCAGTTAAACGAGCTATATAATTCTTGGGCATCTGGTTTTCGTCTGTGCCCGGTTCTGATCGTTGATACCAATAATTTGAATTACATCCAGTATGAAACTCACTTGGACCAGATTTGGCAGCGGATCGATGATCGTCTAACCGGTCAAGAGTTCATGTCTCTCGAATAGATCCGGCGAGCCCGTAGGGCCTTTATATTTCAACGTGGTGGCCTTCGCTACCCGAAACATAGGCAATTATCAGCTGAATAGCGGGGTGGGGCGATTGATGCGCATCGATTGACCGGTAGGTTGGTTTTCATGTTTTGTGATGCACTGAGGAGTCGACAGGCCCATTTTTGAATCTCTAGCAACAGCTTGTTAAGCCCTCAGATTGGACCAGTCGGCCTAGTGTATGGTGCTTTTGTGTAGGCAAAACAGCTGAGAATGATCGGTTGCGCGTCATTCACCAGGGGAACGATTTCAATACAATAAACGTTGATGAGTTACATAGAGAATTGTTCCTTGTTATTATAATTGACGAGCAAGGGTTGTATTATTCTCCAAAAGACCGCAGTTTTGTTTAAACTAACATCTTAGGCTTACTTAATAGCGACTGTTTTTTAACAGGAGCGGAAACAATGCAGTCAAACGTATCGAGGCGTCCGCACAATCATCAATGGACAGAGGCAACGGTTGATGCAAACCGCCGTACAATCGATTCCACGCAGGGAGTCAATGTCTGGTATCCCGTGGCGAATAAGTCGCGTAGGCGTCTCTGGCCTTTTCTGCTGGCGATTTTTGCATTCTTGTTCTTCGGCTTAGCCATGTTCATGGGATTCGCGACAGCCTGGTGGCTGAAGGGAGATGTCATCATGCCCGGCGTTCGAGTGTTTAGGGTTGACGTCGGCGGTCTTTCCCTGGATGAAATGCAGGGCCAATTGGAGACACTTTGGCAGCGCCCCTTGATTCTGCTCGATAGTGAAGAGCAGACTTGGGTTGCTTCGCCACAGGCTTTAGGCTTTGTTCTCGACATAGAAGCAACGACTGGGCAAGCACGCATTATCGGCCGCACTTTTGATAGCCTGGAAGGATGGCTGGAGAGTAAGGGGCAGGTTGATGTTGGACCGGTTTACTCTCTTGACGTCGTGACAACTGAAGCCTTTTTGTTAGCCATAGCAGCCCAGACAAACAAGTCAGCAGTAGACGCCGGCCTTGTCATCAGAAATGGGCGGGCAGAAATGACGCCAGCGCTAGAAGGGCAGGCGCTAAATATCAAAGCTACCCTGTCACAAATTGAGCGGAACCCCGAAATCATCCTGGACGAAAGTCGTCTTCTACTGGTGATCGATCCCCTTTATCCAGATATCGTCGATGCCTCTGATGCAGTCAAGTCAGCCAACGAGATGTTGTCCACAGTTTATACAATCGAGACCTTTGACCCGGTTGCGGGGCAGGTTTCTGCAAACGAGGTTCTGCCTGAAGCCTGGCTTGGATGGTTGACCCTGGAAATAAATGAGGATGGGCAACCCGAATGGCTGGTAGAAAAGTCCCATCTGAAGACCTTCTTGGATGAAACGTCGAATTCCCTTGGTCCCGGCAGATATCTAAAAACATCTGAAGCAGTCTCGGCTATTGAGCAGGCCATCGCCAATGGTGAGACCGATTTCCCGTTGCGGATTTATTACAGCGAACGCCAACATGTCGTACAACAAGGCGAAACCCTGGCCAGCATCGGCCGCCAGTATGGAATGCCTTATCCCTGGATCCAACAAGCGAATCCCGGACTTGAAGATCATCTCTATAGCGGTCAGACGTTGGTTATTCCATCCCCTGATCAGCTATTACCCCTTCCGGTTATCGATAATAAAAGGATAGTAGTCAGTATTTCAGAACAGAAGACCCGGGTTTATGAAGACGGAAATTTGAAGTGGGAATGGTTGGCTAGCACCGGCATCAACGATAGCCCAACTTCACCCGGCATTTTCCAGATCCAGTCTCATGAACCGAATGCTTATGCCGGCAACTGGGATTTGTGGATGCCCAATTTTCTGGGTGTTTACCGGCCGGTACCCGGATCAGAATTTATGAATGGATTCCACGGTTTTCCTACCCGCAGTGGCTACAATCTCTTATGGACCGGAGATCTGGGCAGGAGAGTGACCTACGGTTGCATTTTACTGAGCACGGAAAATGCATCGACCCTCTATGATTGGGCAGAGGATGGCGTCATCGTGGAAGTGCAAATTTAAAATTGGCACCTGATGCTAGGGAGCTCCCCAAAACAATCCTGTCTGGCATAACCAAATAGCGCCTTCTAAACACAAGCATATTGTCTATTGGCGGTAACAGATTACAATGATGTTCAGGCCAGAACGATGAGCTTGGTCCTTAAAGGCAAAACACCCGTAACCTGGCCCTTTATAAAGTTGAGAAGAAACGGAAAGGTTAGGTTGAGCGCAGTGGAACCAAACTCGGGCGAGCCGGTTTTTGTCCACCCAATCGAAGAAGAATTCGCCAGGATTCTTGATTATTACGGTATAGAGTGGCAATATGAGCCCCGGACCTTCGTTTTGGCCCAGGATGATCAGGGGAAGGTGACCAAAGCCTTTGCACCTGATTTCTACCTTCCGGCCGAAGATCTATACATCGAACTTACTACCATGCGGCCGAAGCTAATTTCCAAGAAGAACAAGAAAATTCGCCGCTTGCAGCAATTGTATCCTGAGATCAACATTAAGCTGTTTAAGCGACAAGATCTAAGGGATATGATGATCAGATATGGTCTCGACAAACATGCAGCGGCCATAATCGGCACCGATGCCCAGAGTAAAGAGTGATGAGTGGTTATTACGCGCCAGAAGCCTATGGGGAATTGACAGATGGCATACGTGAAATCCTGATACCGGCCGAGGAGATCGAAAGCCGCATCATGGAACTTGGTCAGGCTATTTCTCGGGACTATGAAGGCTGTAATCCTCTTCTGGTTGGCGTCCTTAAGGGTGTGGTTCCTTTCATCGCCGCCCTACTGCCAGCCATAACAATCCCGATCGAGCTCGATTTTATGGCTATTTCCAGCTATGGTCCGGGATCAGATAGTGAGCGAGGTGTCCGCTTGGAAAAAGATTTGAGTTCGCCGATAAAAGGAAGGCATGTCCTGTTCATCGAGGATGTGATCGATACAGGCTTGACTTTAAACTATTTGCTTAAAAACCTTCGAGCTCGAAAACCGGCAAGTCTCAAAGTATGCACATTGTTTAACAAATCGCGGCGGCGTTTGATCGAAATACCCTCTGCCTATGTTGGCTTTGAACTTCCTAATCTATTCGTCGTCGGCTATGGTCTGGATTATCGTGAACGTTACCGGAACCTCCCCTTTGTTGGCTTATTGAAACCCGAAGTTTTTCAGCCTAGCGGCGAGTGAATGTCCACTATCGGGTGGGGATTGGAAATTTTATCGACTGCCTAATCGTTTTCGGGTTTAATGGATCAAAAGAAAAGCGCGCCTCTGTTTTCATCAGAAACGCGCCAGCTCCCCGAAAAAGACAAGGAGCCCCTAGTAACCGTTCGGCTTGATGCCAAAGAACCTCAAAAAGTCCCGGAAACGGTGTCCCAATGATAATGATTATCGTAATACGGGCTTACCGTTATTATTCCAGTACTAGAGGGAATCCCTGGCTACTGTGCCGGCCAATTCCTTGGGGCTTCCTCTACCTCATAGAACCTCACTAATTGTCAGTTTGATCCATTAAGGCAACTTACAAGCTACAACAAAAATAGTACTTGTGTCACGTGACGAATGTCACTAAAAAAAGGTGACATTTGTCACCTTTGATTACGCACAGACTCCCGTTATCCTAGTGTCAAAATGACAATTTTGATATACCTAAATTCTTTATTCGTGATGACAACCTAAGATATGTCGAATCCTTTCATTTGGCTTTCACTCTTTATCATTGTCGCCGGCCTGGCTTTCTGGTTATTCAGGCCGACCAACGGAGTTTTCTGGCGCTGGCAGCGAGCGCGTAAGATGACCAAACGTGTTTTGCAGGAAGATGCCTTAAAGCATTTGCATCGATGTGAGCGTTACGGCCGGACACCTAGTCTGGAAAGCTTATCCGGCGCCATGCAAGTCGGCGCTGACCAGACGGCACAATTGATGTCAGAACTGGAAGATCGTGACTTGATTCTCATCGAGGGCGACAGCTTCAGATTAACGCCTCGCGGGCGGGATTATGCCTTACACATCATCCGCGCTCATCGTTTATGGGAACGTTATCTGGCTGATGAAACAGGATATGCCATGGAATCTTGGCACGACCAGGCAGAATTGGCCGAACATAGTTTGACACCGGCGGCGGTCGATGCGCTGGCGGCCGAGTTGGGTTATCCAACTCACGACCCACATGGTGATCCTATTCCGACGGCATCGGGTGACATGGTGCTCCATGGCGGCCAACCTCTCACGACGGTTGCCGTCGATACGCCAGTTCAAATCGTCCATTTAGAAGATGAGCCTGAGACAGTTTATGCACAGCTGGCTGCCGAGGGATTAAGCCCGGGCATGAAGGCTCGCTTACTTGAAATCTCACCTCGCCGCGTACGCTTTTGGGCTAACGGCGACGAACATATCCTGGCTCCAATCGTCGCAGCCAATATCTCCGTTGTTAGGATTCCTGAAGTTGCTGCCGAAATCGAGGAGGCCGGAGAGCGATTATCCAATCTGTTACCCGGTCAAAGAGGAAGGGTTTTAATTATTTCCCAGGCTAGCAAAGGCAACGAACGGCGCCGCTTCTTGGATTTAGGTATTTTGCCAGGTACGATCATTGACGTCGAGATGAAAAGTCCAAGTGGTGATCCCACTGCTTACCGTATTCGAGAGGCGCTCGTGGCTCTTCGGAAGGAGCAAGCCGATCACATTCGAGTCCAAAAGATCAATGAATCACAGCCGAGCAATAGTAAATCGTTGGAAAAACTTTAAGTGATGACAAATAATACAGGATCACAAAAGCAATCGACTGCCTGCCAGACATGCCCGGCCCATAATGCTGGAAACCTGCTCCGCCTGGGCGTTAACATGGAAAACTGGGACTATGTGGTGGCCCTGGCCGGCAATCCAAATACAGGCAAGAGCACCGTTTTTAATGCCTTAACCGGTCTAAAACAACATACTGGAAATTGGCCCGGTAAAACTGTAGGCCGGGCGGAAGGGGGATTCAGTTTTGGCGAGCACAGTTACAAATTAATTGATTTGCCCGGCACCTATTCCCTCTTGTCTACCAGCTTTGATGAGGAGATCGCCCGGGACTTCATTCTTTTCGGCCAGCCCGATGTAACTTTGATCGTCGTCGATGCGACTCGCCTGGAACGCAACCTCAATTTGGTATTACAGGTTTTGGAGATAACCGACCGGGCCGTGGTTTGCTTAAACCTGATGGACGAGGCCGAAAGACATGGATTAAAAATCGACGATCGTCGTTTGGCGCGAGACCTTGGTGTGCCAGTCGTGCCAACGGCCGCCCGCAATAGGCGTGGTCTAGACGACTTGCTCCAGGCAATCTCTGATGTGGCGACGGGCCGGACCGTTTGCCGCCCGTACCGAATAAAGAATCAATCACCAGAGATTCAAAATAGTGTGAACCAACTGGTAACCATGCTTGAAGAGACCTTTCCCGATCTACCCAATGCGAGGTGGGTGGCGATGCGCCTACTAGACGGCGACCAACGTATCGTCCAAGCCATTCGGCTAGGGGAGTTGGGAACGCTGAGCCAGCATGACCCGGAGGCTGAAGGGCAGGATCTTAACCTGGAGCTGGAGATGGCGTGATGTCGACCAAAGCTTCTACAGCCGAGATTTTAGCCACAGCTGAGACGATGCGCTGGCAGATTGGGCAAGACTTCCACGAACGGTTGATGGAAGATATCTACGCCAATGCTGCTCAAATAGCCGACCGGTCCGTGACCCGGCCGGATGAGGCGCCCCGTTTTGATTTGGATCGGACCATCGACGGCCTGGTAACGAGCCGTATCTGGGGTTTTCCGTTGATGATCCTTCTGTTTGCCGTCGTATTCTGGATCACCATCGTCGGTGCAAATATCCCCTCAGCCTGGTTGGCAAATTTATTGTTGGATACGATTTACCCGATCTTGAAGGGATTATCGACCGCGATTGGCTTACCATGGTGGCTGGACGGGATATTGATCGACGGCATGTATATGGCAACCGCCTGGGTTGTCAGCGTTATGTTACCACCCATGGCAATCTTCTTCCCCCTATTCACTTTGCTTGAAGACTTCGGCTACCTACCGCGAGTAGCTTTCAATCTTGACAATGTGTTTAAGAAGTCAGGAGCACATGGGAAGCAGGCTTTGAGTATGATGATGGGCTTTGGTTGTAATGCCGCAGGGGTCATCTCTACCCGAGTGATTGACAGCCCTCGTGAAAGGCTCATCGCCATCATTACCAATAACTTTGCCCTCTGTAATGGGCGCTGGCCGACGCAAATTCTCATCGCCACTATTTTTATCGGCGGACTGTTCCCCTCCTACGTTGCTGGCTTGATGTCAGCTTTGGCTGTCGTCGGAATCGCTATGCTGGGGGTGTTGTTGACCTTCCTGATTTCCGGTGGATTATCCCGCTCGGTTTTACAGGGCGAGGTCTCCTCCTTTAGCCTGGAACTGCCGCCTT
>JAHEJP010000263.1 GCA_024638855.1 Chloroflexota bacterium | reverse complement strand
GCGGAAGAAAGTGCGGCCAAGTAAAAACTGCCGTGCCAACGACTCAGCGCCGCTCAAGTTGCAGTCCGCTTCCACCCACATACCACCAATTGGTTCCCAACGACCCTCGACAATACGATCTCTGATCGAGGAGAACAAATCGGGATAATCCTGTCGAACATACTCATATAACTGTGGCTGGCTCTGGGTGAAATGGTATTCAGGGAACTGCTCCATCAAGCGAATAACAGTGTAAAAAGAGCGAGCTGCTTTTCGTCGAGCCTGGTCCAATGTCCACAACCAGGCAACGTCGATATGGGCATGGCCTGCAGCGATAATTGTGACGTCTAGTGGTGGTCCTACAGCGACTACACCCTCTTGCAGCAGTCGGTGGGCGGCTGGCACGCTGTGGTAAAAGTCATCGCCCTGTGGTTCATGTAAGTTGAGGACGTTAAAAGTGGTGGCAAGTGCACGGAGCAAACGGCCGTGCGTTGGGTCATTTTCATCGATAGCATTGGCCACTCCTAAAGCAACGCGGGCTGTTTTAATGAAATCGCGAGTTGGCACATCTATTTGGACGAGACTACATTGGCCCATTAACGGCCGAGAGCCCAGATTGTGCGTTCGCCAACCGTGGCGACCTGTCCAACCATATAAGGCCAATAAATGTCGATGGCCATCATTCCAATCTGGTCCTAACAAGATCTCTTGGTGATGGCGATCACAGGCGGCGAATGGCTGGCCGTCAATATATGCAAGTGCTTCGGGATGGCTGAAATCGCCGGACGTACTCAGTGGCAAATGCAACGCGGTAGGCAAAGCGGCATCCCAACCTGTCGGGATCTTAAAGTAAGTGCGCAATGTGAAATCGGTAAGCCATTCAGCCCAATAGCTGTTGCTATGGACGATGGGCCAATCGCTGTCGTCAACGTCACGATCAATTAGAGGCTGTGCATCTGGTCCATCCAGTAACTTGTGTCGAAATGGTGGCAGTCGCTGTCGGATTCTGTATACAAGCGGTTCGATAATATCTAAATACTGTTCAATCCGTTGAGCTGTCCAGCGTATCTGGTGATGCATTAAGGTGATCCTATTGTCGCTTTCTGTTTTACGATGCGTGGCACTTATGCCCTAGACTCGATCACAGCTAGCAACCAAAGGCGAACTGCCTGTGGTGACGGCAACCAACAATCGGCCGTATGATGCCGCAACCTATTCCCAACAGCTACGACAACGCCCCTATGCTCCTGAATGGCTTCAAATGCCACTTCATCCTTGTCATCATCGCCAAGGTATACTAGCAGCGCGTTTTTGTGCCAGGGATAAGTGGATAAGATGTGTTCGACCGTGCTCTTTTTGTCCGCTGATCGCGGTCCACATTCCAGGAAGCGATGGCCCCCTTGCAAGCGAAACAGATCGCCAGGCGCTTGCTCCATCAGCGAATTCGCTTGCTGGCGAGCGCGTTGTAATATCTCGTTGGCTTCTTTCTCAGTGGCGTCCTTGCCGTGGATAGCAAGCGTCCAGCCCTTATCCTCCAAGAAGAAACCGTTGTGCCCTTTTAAGAGTTGCCTCCACCTATCATTCAGTTCATCCAATAACGGCCGGATATCACCATACTCTATCTGGTGAACAGTTTCACCATCCATCTTTTGCAACTCAATTCCGTAGGTACCAGCCTTCAGAATATCGGGTATTGGGAGCAAAGCCTGTATATGGGCCAGGCGCCGACCGCTGATGATTGTAACACGGATGTCCGGTTGGCTAGCCAGCCGTTGGATCAGCTCAATCAATGCCTGGTCAGGGATGATCTCCTCGGGAGTAGGGGCAAATTCGGCCAGAGTCCCATCGTAATCCAAAAAAAACCATATAGCATCGGCATGGTGCATTTTGTACAGAATGTGCTCATCGGTACAAGGGATCATAGGGAATCGTTTCCACCTAAAAGCGGTTCGATGTCGCGCCGGAAGATGGCCTGCCAGGTATAGTTTTGCCGCGTCCGGCGCGCGAGACGCAGCCTATTATCAGCTTCAGCCCAGCTCAAAAGTCGCTGCGCCAGCTGTTGCGGTGGCAGATCTAGCTTAAAGCGCATGACTTCCTCACTACCAATCTCCTTGGCGGCCGGCACAGCGTTGGAGGCGATAATGGGCACCCCCAATAAACCGGCTTCCAGGACTGGCATACCAAACCCTTCCTGATGGCTGGGAATGAACATCAGGTCGGCGACCCGATAAAGGTCAGCAACCACATCCAGCGAGATGATATGGGATTTTTCAGGATATGGGCCAGATTCGAAAACAAATTTCATCTCCACATTCAGCCCCAAGTCGTCGCGCAACTTCTGTAATGAGCGGAAGTAGATCATACTCTTTTCATCATGGGGATCGGGTGGTCCGGTGAGAACCAGTTTGACCTTTAGTCCTTCAGCCTTGAGCGCCGCGACCACTTTCAGAGCGTACTCGATGTTTTTTGCTCGTGTTACACGCACGGGCATAAGCATAATAAGATCGGCCGCGAGCAAATCCAATCTTTGAATAAGTTCCCAACCGTCGACCGACAATCCGAGCAGCTCTGCCGGGTCTACGCCATTATATATGATTTGGATCTCCTCTTTGGGACAATGGTAAAGGTAGGCGAGTTCTTTTTGTCGATTCTGGGAGATGGTCACATGGGTCACATCCGGCCGGTAAGTACGCAAAAGGTCCCAGGGGTAGCCTGCATGAACTTTTGAGCGTGATCTGGGGCTGGTCCAGGTGAAATCGTGGTGCCAGGCAATGCAGTTTCGTATGACACCCATGTCAAGAAGGTCAAAAATGGCGACCGTAAATGGTAAATTGAAATGTTTAGTGAAAACATTGTGTACGATAATGTTGTCAAATCTGCTTATGTAGGAAGCTAGTGTATCCTTCAATTGTTCTGCTAGCGCCGTAAAATCGCTGGGCACGTGTCCTTGTTCGAGAATCGCACCGGCTGTTAAAATGTCAGGGTGTTGGGAATCAAGCGCCGGAATCAGCTCCAATTCGGTACCCAGCGGCAAAGCATCTTCCGATCCCTGTCCGGCGACTACCGAAACGGGATAGCCCATCTGCAAGAAAATACGGGCGTGGGCGTCCATGACAGCCTCGACGCCGCCAACAATCGGCGGGGCGGTATAATGCAGTATCGTCGTTGTGGGTTTTGCCGGAGTCACTTCACAAACCTAGCTGAACAACTGTTTTGATTTGGCGGCATAGCCACCAAAACACATCTTCTTTTTTGACCAGAGCTTGCAATTGGTTGGCTCGTTCCCGGCGTTTGCCTTTGGGCATGGTCAAGGCTTCATGCAATGCATTAGCCGTGGCAGAGATATCACAGGGCGATATGACAATGGCCGCCGATTCGAGCTGTTCCCTTGCTCCGGTGCGTTCGGACAACACCAGCTGGCCGTGACGCCTGTTGACGATGGGGCCCTCTTTGGCGACCAGGTTCATCCCATCGGCGATTGAGTTAACTAGCAACACGTCGTAGCTTTGCATCGCCGCCACAGCTCGTTCATATTTCTCCCCGACTAGAACGCGGACCGGTTCCCAGTTGCCAGTGGCAAAGGTGGCGTTGATCCGGCCGGCGGCGGCCATCACCTCATCCATATAATCTTGATACTCACCTAAATCCATTCGCGAAGGGACGAGAATAGCCAGGAATTTAACTCGCCCTTGATGCTCGGGATATAAGGTCAGCATTTCCTCATATGCTTGGAAGCCACGAACGATATTTTTGCTCGGTTCGATACGCTCGATACGCAGTATGAGTTGTCGATCGCCTATCATTTCCTCTATTTCAGTTCGTAACTGAGCGACTTCCGATTCGCGTGACACGCGTTGAAGTGCTTGCACGTCTATGGATATAGGATAGGCGCGTACATGAGTGGCATGGTTACGGTACCATACCCGCTGGATCTTGTACTTGACGCCGACCCTGGTCAGATACTGCTGGCAAGTCCGGATAAAGTTCAGGACATCGCCGTGGGTCTGAAAACCTACTATGTCAGCCCCCAGTAAGCCTTCCAGAATCGCATTTCGCATCAGAGGTGGTAGGATGGACCAATAATCAGGTCCAGGCCAGGGAATATGGACGAAGTGGGAGAGTGTCGGCCGTTCGCTTGGTCTGAGTTGCGTGCGAACCATGCGCGGTGTCAGATATAAGTGGTAATCGTGCAGCATCACCAAGGGACGTTTTGGGGCGGATTTCGTTTGGTTGATTATGGCCTCAGCAAAAAGGCGATTGATGGGCACATAGCCCTCATTCCAAGCCGTCCAGGTCGATCGATCGATGATTGGCTTGCGCGGAATGTCCCACATACTGTGCTGAAAAAACCACAATAGTGGGTTGGCTATGACGTTATAGTAACCTTCATAAGCGTCCGGCTCTGGTGATAGAAAACGGATGCGCATGGTATCCCTGCTTTTCCACAAGGCGACTTCCCCCCTTTCCCACTCCATATCCGCTTCTGTACGACCGCAACCAATCCAGGTGGCATCAATTTGCTGGGCTAGGCCGACAAGGGCTGTGACTAGCCCTCCGGAGCCGCGAGTAAACGTACGGCTGCCATCTTCAGCAGTTTGAAACATCACCGGACCACGATTGGCGGCGATGATCAATGACCGTTCAGCGAAAAAATCATTCTGTAGTGCTTCACATGGTATCCCTTCATCACGATTCAACGAATTCATGATTCAGTCTCTATTCCTCCAGATGCGTCACGAGTGGCCTGGATGGTCAAATCGATAAACACGGCGGCTGTCCATCCAAAAATGTCGGCCGCTGTGTCCGGCGGTTCACCAGTCAAGGCGTTATAATATTCATAGATGCTGTCGTGGCTCATGATGAGGTTCAGCGTTTTTTCCCGAAGTTGATCAGCTAATTCAAACTCGCCAATTTGTCTCAAGGCCTCGATGAAAAAGTAGTTGATGTTGACCCAAACCGGCCCTCGCCACATGGTCAGGGGATCAAAGTTCGGATCGTTGTAAGCCACAGAAGGTATGGAAAATTCTCCCCAAAAGGCTTCTGGGTTTGTGAGATGGGCCAATAAACGGTCTCTGATGTGCTCGGGCAACTGGCCAGTCCAAAGCGGATAAAGGTTGAAAGGGGTCATTACTGGAATTGGTTGTTCTTCGTATAAAGCGTGAAAGAGCCCTCTTTCCTCATCCCACATGTCCTTTATCATGCGCTGCACGATCGCTGCCGCTCGCTTGCGCCACATGCGCGCCTCAAATTCGATGCCCAAGATCTCGGCTATTTCTGCCAGGGAGCCCATCTGCACACATAGATAGGTATTGAGATCGGGTGACTCGACTGGCATGCCATGATCCCACAGGGGGTTGTCATCCAGGCCTGAGGAATAGGGATGGTTATATTGAGCGAGGCCATCGACATCATCGTCGTTCATAGCAAACCACCAGGCGTTCCAACGCACAAGAGGGATATAAATCTCCTGGAGAAAATCGGGGTCGGGATCCGTTTCATGCAGTTTGAGTGCCGCCCAAGCCAGAATGGGTGGTTTGGTCACCTCGGCACTGATTGGATGGTCAATTGTGGCTATGACACCCTCGTCATAGACGGCGTCGGGTAACATCCCGTCCTCAAGCTGGTAAGCAATCATGGCCCGGATCTGGTTGCGGGCTAACTCAGGATCGACATGTCGATAGGCCAAGGCGTGCATGGCGCTATCCCATAACCACAACCCGACATACGAAAGTTTTGAAGGCATCATGGCCTCATAGGCGACTTGTCCCTGTGGCCCGATGAGGTTGTTAGCCATGATCCACCAAGCGTATGTATAAGTAGAGCGGTATTTATCATCGACCAACGGTACGCGCTCGAACCACTCCCGCCAACGTGCCTCCGCGCTGGCACACGAGGTTGAGAAAGGCTGCATTCTAGATTGCTGGTCTAGCGCATTGCGAATCGTAATCGAAATAGCACTATCATCATCAGCCTTGACGATGTATTCGACCGTGTAGCCGCCCTTGTCAGGTGTTATCTCGTTGCGAACTGTTTCGCAATTACTCATGTAAATCAGATTTCGTACTGCCTTAAAGACGCCACCACCGTCGGTCGTCTCCCAAAACTGGGGCTGGACATGGAAGCGAATACCCGTCCGTGACTGGGGAGGTAAGCCAAGAGCAATCGTTTTTTCGTCCTGGAAGACCAATGCAAAATCACCCAGGCGCGTCTGTAAATACACAATGTGGGGATATGTAATAACGTTGAAGTCCAATAATTCGCCATCTTCATCAAGTAGGTAAAAGTCTTTAATAAACGGCGGCCTGCGGAGATAGGCCTCAATATCCGGTTGAATGGCCGTGAGCCTTTCAGCTAGCTTGATGGAGAAATGAGGCTTTTGCTTATCCTGCAAGACCAGGAGGCGAGAACCACGATCACTAAAGGGGACCTTCTTGATGTCGATGTGGTTACGTAGAAAGGAGAGATGGGCAGATGTTTCAGGAAGAATCATTACCTTATTCTAAGGGTGTTTAGATAGTCTGTCGACACGATAACGACCACTGGTATGAATCTGGTAACCCCTAGCGAGAGTACTCACAAGTAAAAAAGTTAAGCTTTATAATCGCAAATGAGTGTCGAATTTGACTCGGAGTTGATTGTTACGGTTTAAAACTTTAGCGACATATTGGGGGGAATTTGGCTATTTAGGGCGCCTTTTGCTTGTTCTTTGGAGTAGAAGTCCGGCGCTCTATGCTTTGAGCTACTGGGGCGGGTTACTTGCTAAGTAAGTCTGCTGAATCTTCAACTGTGAATAATAATTCTAATCATTGCCCGGGTGAGCGTCAATGGCGAACGGCAAGCTAGCAAACGCAAACGGCCGCAAAAAGATTATGAGCCTTCACTCAAAATCCGGGCAATCCGGCCACTTTCGATCCACTCCAGTAACGCATCCAGGTCAGGCAAAACCTCGTCGGCCGTCACTTTGATCACCCAATTATGCGCCAACGGGGTGACAGCGATCACATACCGGCCGGCATGGTAAGCTGTCCACATTTCAATGGCTGTCCCCATGCTGGCCTGGGGAAGGTAGGCGATCGTTAGGTCAGCTTCACCAGCCAATGCTGTCATCGATATGAAAGTCTCCTGCACTAGGTCCGGGTCGTAATCAACGCTGTTCGGGTGCATCGCATAAGGGTCGCTGATCTTCACTTCAGGGAGATGACTACGCAGAGCCATGGCGATCCTTTCCCGGTAATCCTGGCCATCGATCAGATGATCCTGGCGCGAACCTTGCATTAATCCGGCAATAAAGACATGCATAATATCATCCTCCGACCGATGGCGGAAAAAATCGCACCTCGTCACCATCATGAAGTAAAACATTGTCGGCCGCTTCACCATTAACGGCAATAGCACTCACGAAGCTCTCGTCGATGCCCAGTTCGGCCGCGAGATCATTAACCCTCGACCCTGGCAAAACGTCAAAGGTGAAGGGCTGATAGGCTGCACCAGAGATCGCCGTTGGCCGATGGCGGCGCAACGTTCCATACAATTTAACCGTCACTGTCATCAAGGAAGACATGGCTCAACATCAAGGGGTATGGATATGCCGGCAAAAAGAGTGATTAATTA
>JAHEJP010000262.1 GCA_024638855.1 Chloroflexota bacterium | reverse complement strand
CCTGGTGGGTCCAATAGCTGCTGTAAATGATGCCCAGCCAGGTGATGAATTCCAGGTTTTCCTCGATGGATTGCGTCGGCCGGCTGACGAAGTAGGTCAAGAATGCAGCGACGCTGAGGCCACCAAAAATAGCGCCGGCAAGCATCTCTCCCTGAACGACGACGAGGATTGCAGCCAGGATGAAGAGGCCGATGCCCACGGCGAATAGGATCCAATACATGACCAGGGTCGAATCATGGGAACGCATAAAGGCTTTGAGAATGCGCTGGAAGATCTGGTCATTGTTCTCGTATCCGGCCTTCATGTGCTCTGCCCAGTCGCGATAGAGATCCAGCCATATCTGGTAGGCTTCATTCGAAATCTCGGCCGGTAAAGGCATCCCCCCAGGCGAAGAGGGGGGCGGTACGAAGGATCGTAATCCATCCGCTCCGCTCGGATCCGCTTGATTCTGGGATGGATCGCCGTCCGTAGCTCCAGGCTGTAGCCGCCTTGGAAGTGGCGGGGTCCTTAGGGGTTCGGATGGGTTTGGGTTCATTTCATCTTCGCTTACATTCACTTCATTCTCCTCAGCTTCTTCCACTCTGCTTTCTGGCGCTTCGTTCGGATGACTCGCCTCTGTGGGCTGAAGCGTAATCATCTCGACGACGGGGCGCTTCACCTGCTGGTCATCATCAGTGACAAGCGGCAGTCGCACGGCCGGATCGCCGATGATAGCGTAGCCCCGGGCGTCGTTATTGGCCGTCCACATGCCGGAAAGTTCGTAAGGATCAACCATCTTGCCGAACTGAACCTCCTCCAACTCATCGCTAAGCACGGTAGACAACTCGGCGTAGCGCTCGTTGAGATATTCCACGGCATACCCAATGGGATAACCTGATAGAAGGCCACGCAAGACACTCTCGAAGGTTGTGGTCTGGGCGCCCGCTCCCGGCCAGAGAAAGGAGTATCCCCAGGCCCGTTCGACGTGACCGACCGTCGCCAGCGCCCCACCCCGATCATGGCCCAGCATAGCGGTGGGCAGTCGGGCCAGGAAGCTATGAGGCGCGATTTCCGCTCGCTGATCGTGAAACGCTTGCCGGGCGAAATCATCAAACCGGGGCGTGCCGGCGCCAAAACAGGCGAAAAAGAAGGCGATCAATCCTTGCAGATCGGCATTGCCCCCCAGATCATCGGCAGCGAAATAAAAATCTTGGGGAATGGCCTGATGCCATTGTTGTGGACCCGGCCAATCCTGGCACAACAGAGCGCCCTGATGGGGTAATTGGCGCAGGCTATCGGCCCCAAAGCTCATGCCGTGACTGGCTGAAAATAAGAAGGCTGGCGTGTCGTCACCGCCCAAGAGGCGCGAAAGTTGGGCTTTGGTCGCCTGCTCGCCCGCAAACTCGCTGAACTGCCAATCGGGCACGCTATCTCGAAGCTGTAGGTAGAGCGGTGCCAGCAGGTGTTGGGCGCTGAGTTGGGTCGCACGGTCGTCCGCGTTGGCGGTACCGAAAAATGCCGCCTGGCGTGGCAACCTGATCTGGCCCGTCTCGGCCGCCACCACGGTACGAGCGTAGTTAGCATATTCCTGCAGCGTGTCAAAATGGATGCGCCCGACGGCGTACTGCACGTCTAATTGACTCTGGAAACGATAAGGGATAGCTTCCGGACTGCCGACGATCAGCAGATAGTAGGGCACTTTTTCCGGGTCGGCCGGGCCGGGACCGGCGCCGTGGCGGGCCAGGAATTCGCTCTTGGACTCGCCCGGCCGGTAGCCATCAGCGCCGCTATATAAACGAAAGTAGTCGCCGGCCTGTTCTTGCCGTAACGCGATGAGTTCGCTCAGGGCTTCCTTCACCGCCGCATCGGCATCATGGGCGAAGATGATACCCCAACCGGATTCGTCCAGCCGGGACGCATCCACCCCCTCTTTCACTCCCAGGTGCTTGGCCGTCCGTTGCTGGTAGCGAAACCTGAGCTCGTTCAGATTCTCGGGAATCTCCCCACCCTCGATAATCTGCGCCAGGTCTCCGGCCGTCATGGGGGGCAAATCGTACGCGCCCCGGTCGCCGTCGATGCCGTTGAAATAGAGCAACTCTTGCTCGTCAGCCATCACCGTCCTCCTTCGTCGCGAATGCTTATCGGTTATAATTGTATTAGTACGTTACCGTTGTCTTAACCCCGGCAAGCGGCCAAATTTTGGCCAACCACCTGCTTCACACTCATTATATTATAGGTGCGGGCTTTCCTATCAATGCAATCCAATCTCTAGATCCGCGTATCTCATCATTTTTCAATCCTTCGAATACTGGATTGCCAATGGTTATAAAGATCGGCAGTGAAGGCAATCACCAAGGCCCTCTAGGACGGTCAGTTTTTGGTCTATCCCCACCTCTCGTAGCCAGGCGGTTATGCTATCGCCGGTAGTTTTCAGCATCCAGGCTGTCTAGTTCAATCTCAAGCTCGTTGGTGTCATTCATCGGGACTTCTCGCTTCGTCTAATATTCTTTATCCACGCCTCCTGCAAAAAACATGCCGGAGCCCGCGGCCGTCCGCGACCACATCACTACAGTCATTTCTGCTACCGACCGTATCAGGTAGGCCTAACTCTGTACTTAGTGATCATTCCTCCTGTTTTTGGAAGCTCTCGATTATTCCCCCGCTCAACCATTGAACCGATAGACTAAAGCCGACTTGATAGTGTTGCGCAGGTTATCTTCGTGCGATCGGGAAGCGGCTGGCTGGCCATATTTTTGCATGAGCGAGCGTGGTTGATCTTGAACTTGATCGGCCGGCACAATCGGATCAAGGATCAGGTAATCGTCTCCTTCCGGTGTGCGCTGGACGATGATGACCCAATGTTGATCGATATTCGAATCAATCGGTTGAAAGTCGACCTGAGCGATGACCGCATGTCCGGCAGCCAAAGCTGTGTCAATGCGTTGAATTGGATCGATGCCATCCTGCCAGACGGTCGTGGGTACATCGGACGTGGGCCACGAACGAAGGTTGCTGCCCTGCCGGAGCCCTTGCAGTAATGTCGCTGGGGCAATGAATTGAACGCTTGATCCGTTGAAACCTCTATCAGTCTCATGCCCTACCAGGCGTTGGTTCAACTCGGCCGGGTTAAACTGCACGCCATAAGCGGTTAACATCATGGCGTAACAGGTTAGTAAACAACCCCAGGAACCAAGCGTCTGCTGGCCATGGCCGAGCTGATCCCCGTGCCAACGAGAATCTTTTTGTGAATACCAACCTGAGGTATCACTAAAGCGCCCAAAAGACGTCTGTGCCTGTGAAGAATTCGATCTGATCTTAGCCCAGATTGGCTCACCGAAAAAATTGCCGCGATCATCTTGCAAGCGCCAGGCGCTAATAAAAGTGGTCGGGCGATTGGCTATTGTCGGGGGTGCTGTCATGGGCACTGACAAAACCACCTCTTCACCTTTGGCGGCCGTCGGTACGACGTGTGAGGCGATGCCTCGAGCCATTTGCAGATTGCCCTCCACAAAGTTTAGGCGGAAACCGCTGCCCCACTGGCGATTGCCGGTATTGCGGACCAGCCACTGCTTGTGAAAAGCGGTCCCTTCCTGAAGCGGCGTACCATCTGGAATGGTCTGATCGGCGATGAAGATCATATCGGCGCTACGCACGTTCGTGCCGGCCGTTACCGGTGGTACAACCGTTATCTCTGCGTATACATGGCCAAAAGGTGTTTCGCTCTGATCTCGCAACTCCCAGCGGCTAACATAGTGGCGGCCAAATAGCGCCGGCGCCGTCATGTGTAATCTGATTTCAACTTCATCCCCAGGGCGGGCAGGCATCGGCGAAGCCATGTCGGCCAAAGGATAGCTGGTTTCGGCCATCATAGGGTCGCTGCTGCCGTTGGGTTCGGGGGCGTACACCAGGCGATATCCATCGCCCCAGGTCGAACCCCCGGTGTTCCTGAAAACCCAGCGATTCGTAAACGTGGTTCCGGCCGGAACGACATTATAGTCCTGAAGCGTCGTGGTGAAGCGCAAGTATTCCGAATCCGCCTTGTCCACTGCGCCCGGCTGGGTGAAGGCTACGGCGAAGGGATCTGCCTTGCCCCGGGCTACCAATTCACGAAAGGCGTCGCCGATGTGCGGCTTTAATTGTCTATCGATGGTAGTGATACCCGCGTTGCGCATCAGGTCCGACCAGGCAAACCAGATGAGCACTGGCACGTGCTGGGCGTGATTGTCAGCCAATTCGGTGAAAAACTCACGCATATAATTGGCGATCTTCTCATAATGTTCCGATCCAATAGGATTGTTGTCGGCGACGCCAATCTCGGTGATCCACAGCGGCTTCTGGGGATAGGCTTGCTTGAAGGTGCGCAGCGCATCTTGTAGCCTGCCAAATTTTTGGTTATAGAAGGGATCGTGATGCACGTAACGGCCGTAGGGATGATAGGCTAGGGCATCGACCGGCAGCTGACCGTCCAGTCGCTGCTGAACCCGCCGGACATAAGCGACGGCGTTTTCAGGCCCTGTATTCAGGCCGCCGATGACGACGGTTGCCTGCGGTGTGACCTGGCGAATAGCCTCCGCGGTTTGTCCCAATATCAGGGCAAAATTGTCGGCCGACACGCCGATAGCCGATATATTATCCTCGCCGCTATCCTCCTCGTTCCAGATCTGGTAGGCAACCATATCGCCAAACGGGGCACATAGCTCGGCGACCCGTCGTGTAGCCCGGGCCAGCGATGTGGCATATTGGCCCCAATCCCCGTTGCGCCAGGGTTCGTTACCCCACTCAGTTTCCTGGTTGAGGATGAGCAGGCACTTTATGCCCGCATTGGCATAGCGCTGGACGAGGTTCTGGTACTCTCCCTGGAAAGCTTGGTCGACAGTACGGTGTTTGGCCGAGGCCTTGTAGACAAAGCGCACCCATCGCAAACCACGTAGCCGCTCAATATCCGGTGGATGAGCGTCGGGATTCACGTTCATACCCGGCTGGAATTCCATAGGTGCTATAGGGGCTATCGGTTGCACAACGGCCCCTTTCACGCCAATCATTAACCAGCGCGTACCGCCAAAGGCTTGGCCGTCACTATTTAAAAGCTGCCAGTGAAAAGCATATGTCCCCGGTTGTTGCGGGGCCACCAGGTTCAAACGAATTGTTACGGTCTCGCCGGGGTTGAGCCTATCCTGACCGGTCAGCTCACGCAGCGTGTAGCTCGACTTGGCTCCCATCAAATGGCGAATCGCTTGTAGTGTATTGCTAGTTGGCTGATCGTAGTAGGTGATGGTGAAATCACCCGGCCACGGCCGGGTGCCCGTATTCTTTATCGTCCACGTCCCGGAGAATTGGTGGCCTGGCAGAAGATTGTTGAAGTTGGCAACGCTGTTCAAAAAGGCAAGCGTCTCGTAGGCAAGGCCATCAGTACTCGGAACTTCCGGCGGCGCAATGACAACCGGCGGCTCTTCCACCGGTGTCTCAGGAGGTAATCCGACTCCTGGAACGCTGCCCGGCAGAGTGCTCCCGAACAATTGATGGGTCCGTGCCGGTTGTTCACCAGGACTAAAATCATGAGAGATAACGTAATCTCGCAATCTAGAAGGATCCTTTAGCCATGTATGTAAGTCTAAGTCTGGACGTGATGCACCACTGCCGCCATGATAGATTTGCAGTGCCCAAGTCGCCACCCCCTTCACTTGCGGCCAGCGTGCCGCCCAATTGTTATAGTCTGTTAAATAAGGTATGCAATCCGGCCATCGTGGGGCTTTTCCGCCTGAAAATCCCCACTCGGTGACGAAAATATGAAAATCCCGTGGAATATTGTGTTTATCTGCTGCAGCAATGGCCGCCTCTGCCCGTCCAAATAAGATTGGATACCAATCAGGCCAACTTTCCCCATTTTCCCATCTTGACCAGGTATACTCGTGAAGTGAGAGAGCAGCTTCATCTGGATGCTCTGCACAATAGCGCAAATAAGCGAGCATACCTGGTTGTTCATAGTCATTAACGGCGAATACTTCGGGCTCGCCAGAGTTAAACGACGGACCACAGACTTTATACCCTTCCGCATTGGCAATTTTGGCGTACTCCAACATGAACTCCCCTAACCAGTCAACCGGGTGCATATCATTCCATTGAGTCTCGTTTTCTCCCAGCTTTGCCCGGGGTTCATTAATCGGCTCCATCCATATCTCTTCTTTGCGAAAATCACTCCCCGGTTGTTCCGCTTTAAGATCTTTCCTCCAATGATCTACCGTTATCTGCCAATGCTTCCTGGCTGATTCCTGTGGCGACTTAGTCTTATAATCCTCACTCGTTGGTGTATCATAATCAATGCCGTTAGCCTGACCAGCGGTCGAAGCTCTGTAAATGAGCCAGTTTTCCACACCGTGCTTCTTGCTATATTCAAGTCCCTGGACGCAAAGTCCCGTGTCATCTGAACCTTTCACGAGAAATGGAATTCCTTTTTGGTTCAAGCCATCCATGAACTCTCTGGTGCCTTTTTTCTCGCCGGTGATTGAATAGTGAAAACCAATGATTGACTTAGCCACTTTATTCTCCTTTTTTTGGTCTTTTCCAGTTATGCGCGTTTCTTAATTTCCTAGGACTATGCCCACAGAGGAAAGATCGTATTTCTGCAGGCCGTATAAATCATCATTCGTTCACAATGAGAACGGCGCAACCCCAAACGCCAAGAATCCATTCTTATTGTAGGCTATCATCGTATGTACCCCCTTATATAGGATCGCCGTTGCAAAGACCTCGAACTTGTCAATAAACCCCAATTGTAGGAGCCAGTCTGAAACGTAACTGTTCCTCCGTCAGTTGTCGTTATCACCAGTCAATGAGTGAGTATGACCTGGCTCCGGCTCTATAAGCTATTGAGGATCGATTGTAAAGAGTGAAGCTCCGGCCGCCTTCATTCTGTAACAAAATTAAGTGGTGCAAGGCTGATAATAATATAGATTATCGCAATTTCCATGTCAATCTAGTTTTAATTTCACCGGTCAAAAACGCTGCCCCAGTCAAATGAAATGCGAAGAATCTCTCGAAGCAGCGGTTTCCAGCGCCGCCTCGGCCGCCGTTAGCTGCTCCAGCAACGCCTCTGGCGCCGTCCCCCCGGTGACCGCGCGGCCAGCCAAGGAAGCTTCGATATCAAATACCCCCATCACGTCTGCGCCAAATCGGTCGCTCACCGCCTGAAAATCATCGACGGTCAGATCAGTGAGGGCCGGGCCTTTTTCCTCGGCCAGTCGGACTGCCCGCCCAACCAACTCATGCGCTTGGCGGAAGGGAACGCCCCGCTTAACCAGGTAATCGGCCAGATCGGTAGCCAACAAACCCGGCTCCAATTGGGCGGCCATCTTTTCCGGCCGCAGCCGCAACGTACCGATGAGGCCAGCCATGGTCGGCAGCGCCAGCGCCAACGTATCGAAAGCGTCGAAGACCGGCTCCTTATCCTCCTGTAAATCCTTATCATAGCTCGAAGGCAAGGCCTTCAAGGTCGCCAATAAGCCGGTCAGATTGCCGATCAAGCGGCCGCTCTTTCCCCGCGTTAGCTCCAGCATGTCGGGATTCTTTTTCTGGGGCATCAGACTCGACCCAGTGCTGTAAGCGTCGTCCAGTAAAAC
>JAHEJP010000261.1 GCA_024638855.1 Chloroflexota bacterium | reverse complement strand
CACTCAAGTAAAAGAGTTTATTGAACCTTGGGAAAAGGCTGGTGCAGATTTTCTAAGTCTCGGCCCTTTTATGCTTGCCCATGATGATAGTTGGATCGATGAAATTCTGACCATAATCGAAAGTAGCGATGTCATATTTCTCGCCGCAGAAATCGCGGACGCCAAAGGAACGGTGGACATCGGCCGCTGTATGGCAATTGCCGAAGTAATCCAGAAACTTAGCACCCTCAAATCCAATGGCTTTGCTAACCTTCAATTCGCGGCCCTGGCAAATTCCTATCCAGGTTCGCCTTTCTTTCCGATGGCTTACCATGGTGGCGGCTTGCCCCATTTTGCATTAGCAGTAGAAGCTGCTGACTTGCCCTTAAAACTATTGGCTGAGTCGAGTAAGGATTCCAGTGTAAATTCTTTGCAACGATTCCAAAGCCTGCTCATTAAAGAGTTTGAACGACAGGCTAAACAGTTGACTCTTAAAGCTTTGGAGTTAGCCGAAGATAGCCAATTTATCTTCTCTGGACTCGATTTTACATTGGCACCATTCCCGCAGCCGGAGCGCAGTTTAGCCCGGGCTCTGGAGGGAATCGGCCTTACTAGCCTAGGAGCACCCGGAAGCACTTTTGCGGCAGCCTTCCTCGCTGATGCCATCCAGAAAGCGGACTATCTGAAATGTGGTTTTAGCGGCCTTCTTTTTCCCGTATTGGAAGACTCCCTTTTGGCCGCTCGTGTAGGAGAGGGTTCAGTCAGCCTAAGTGACCTCCTAAATTACGCTTCGGTCTGCGGCGCAGGATTAGATGTGATACCCTTGCCTGGATCAATAACACGCGAAACGCTGACAGGCATCTTATTGGATGTTGCGGGCATGGCGATTAGATTAGATAAACCATTGACAGCTCGACTGATGCCCATGCCAGGCTTGAATGCTGGTGATCCTATTGATATCGATTTTCCATGGTTTGCCAAGGGCAAGATTATGGGTACCACTGCAGGTGGTGTAAACAATCTTTTAGGCCAACCCGGACGGGTTCGACTTAACGCCTATCATCAGCAAGATAGCGACAATTAGATTTCTCATGAAGAAGAATTCAACAAGATCTCTGTTCGTCCTGTTAAATAAATGGCGTGATGCTTTCGAGGGCCGTTTGCTGCCACAACCACCATTTTATGATGGCCCAGATTTACAATTAACTTCCATCGTCGAACATTCAGATTTAGTCACACCCGGCGCTTGCTTTGTAGCTCGCATTCGGACCGGGACCGATGGCCATCCGTATATTGGCAAAGCGATATCACGAGGGGCCAGCCTGGTCTTGGGTCAGCTCGACCCGGCGGGGCTTGATGTTGATTTGGGCGGCGTGCCTTATCTTCAAGTGGAGAATACGGGCATCGTCGAAGCCTGCCTTGCGGCTGCATGGCATGATTTTCCTAGCCAACATCTCATCATGATTGGTGTAACTGGTACAGATGGCAAAACTACTACCGTCAATCTTATTTACCAGATTCTACGGTCCTCGGGCATCAACACTGGTATGCTGAGCACGATAAAGGCAGCAATCGGAGAAGATGAAGAACCGTTGGCTTTACATGTGACGACACCTGAAGCACCAGTTATACAAGAATACCTTCGTCGTATGGTTGATGCCGGCCTCACTCATTGTGTCATAGAGGCCACTTCTCACGGTCTGTCTCAAGATCGAGTTGGCGCCATTGACTTTGATCTAGCTGTCATTACCAACATAACCCACGAGCATCTAGATTATCACGGTAGCTTCGAGGAATACTTGGATGCGAAGTCTAAATTGTTCAGAATGATTGAAACGGTTTATCCGCCACCAGGGTCGATTAGCCCTGTCGGTGATACAAATCATATTGAACCAGCCAATCTGTCGAGACAGAGCGCCGGACATAATCACCAAATCTTCAAGGCCATTCAAAAAAGCAACATACAGAAAACGGCCGTGCTCAATCGAGATGACGACAGCTACTTTCATCTAGCTAAATTGCCAGCCCAAAAACAATTAACTTATGGACTTGAATCGCCGGTCGATGTTTTCGCATCAAATATCATTTACGAAACTGGCTCTACGAGTTTCGACTTGAACTTGCCCGCTTCACGGTCGAAAGCTGAATCCGCAATACATATCAATTCCTCAATGGTAGGTCCATTTAACATCTACAATATGATGGCGGCTGCTTCGGCAGCACATGCGATCGGCATAAACGGCCAAGATATTAAATCAGGCTTGGAATCCGAAATTATGTTAAAAGGCCGAATGCAGTCGATAGATCACGGCCAATCATTTTCGATCATCGTTGACTTTGCCCACACGCCAAATGCCCTACTAGAAGCCATTACGGCGGCTAGGAGTCTGACCTCAGGACGCGTGATCACTGTCTTTGGTAGCGCAGGTAAGCGTGATGTACAAAAGCGGAGAATGATGGCTGAGATTTCAGTGCGTGAAGCCGACATCACAGTACTGACGGCTGAGGATCCACGCACTGAAGCCCTTGAGGAAATACTGGATATGATGTCTGAAGGATGCCGCAACCAAGGCGGCGTAGAAGGGCAAACTTTCTGGCGAATAAACGATCGTGGTCAAGCCATCTATTTCGCCATGACTCTTTCTCGGCAAAGAGACTTAATCCTTATATGCGGTAAAGGTCACGAACAATCCATGTGCTTTGGGACAACCGAATTTCCTTGGGACGATATTGAAGCGACCCGTGTAGCTGTCGAGTCCGTGCTATCCGGTGAACCGATGCCTGATTTAGGTCTGCCCACCTTCTCCAGCGAGTATTAGTCGAATGATTATCCACTTCTCTAATCAACTAGTTGCCGCTTCTTCATTCCATGTTATGATGCTAAAATCAATTAAACCTTGACCCTTGGTCAAGAGTAATCAAAGAGAATCGGAGTGATTTATGTCAAGTAAAGTATGGGATCGAGTCCGCCGAAATCACGCGCTGGAACATGCAACCATCAATGTGTTAAGTCAAAGATATAAAGACTTTAGCGCTCAAGGAAATTCAACACCGGGTGGGTTTAACTTAAACATATTTGGCGGGATCGATCAGGAAGGAGTGATTGCTGCCGTCGATGAAGCTTATGATCGCCTGCAAAAAGGTGAAAGCAAACTGGCCTTGCACCCAAATTGTGGAACCGTCTTGTTGACCACAGCGACCTTGGCGGCTGTTGCCGCGCAGGCGACTTTGTCGCTAGAACGTCGACGCCAAAACCATCCCAGGTATAGCCTGCCGATCCTAATAGCCGCCTTACCCCTGACGATTTTAGCAATATTTGTAGCAATTATCGTTTCCAAGCCCGTCGGCATGACTGTTCAAGAAAAATTCACAGTCGACCCTAATTTAGGCAATCTGCAGGTTGTGAATGTTCGTCGTGTCACGCCGTTTATCGCCACGCGCGTATTTCAACTTCTCCTAGGACAGGCCAAAAACGACGATGTAAATGCCTATCGCATCGATACAACAGGATAACATAAGCGAGATCGGTATCGCCACCGGGATTGACTAACCCATCTATCCAGTGGCATAGTGAAGTTGAATCATCGAAAATAATGTTCTACGTTTTTCACGGTGACGACGAACACTCCCAAAGAGAATTCCTCGCAGATTTAGAAAGCAAACTCGGCGATCCATCGATGCTTGAGCTCAACACGAACAATTTCGATGGGCGTTCTCTCTCCTTATCGTTGCTCCAACATACTTGTGACTCAATACCCTTTCTGGCAGATCGTCGTCTTGTCATCATAGACAATCTCTTTGTGAACGATCCTCCCTTTTTAGAAGAGCTATTGAATTACCTTCCATTTATTCCTGAGAGTACGCGGCTTGTATTCATGGAAAACCATGAATTGCGTAATAATCATCCCATACTCAAGGCAGTTAGTAATAGTGAAAAAGGTTATGTTAAGTTATTTTCTAGGCCTGAAGGTAATGATCTTGAAGCCTGGATTCGCCAGCGAATTAAATCGGCCGGGGGACAAATTAGCCATCGAGCAGTTCATATTCTGGCAATAAATGTAGGCAACGATCTGGCGCTACTCGACAACGAAATTGAGAAGCTCATTATTTACAAAGGTTCAGTACCTATCGAAGTTGAAGACATCAGTCTACTCTGCCCATTCGTGGCTGAATCCAGTATATTCGAATTGGTTGACGCCTTGGGCAGCCGTCATGGAAGAAGCGCCGCACAGCTTCTACAAAACAAGCTCAATGATGGCACAGATCCCTTTTACCTTTTTGCCATGATCATCCGCCAATTTCGAATTCTGATCCAGGTAAAAGAGTTAGCTGAAAATGGCGCCAAGCCTGCTTCGGTAGCAAAGGAATTAAGAATCCATAGTTATGTTGCTGGCAAGATTTTCAAACAGAGCCACAATTTTTCCTTTTCTCAATTAGAACAAATTTTTGAACGTTTATTGGAAATCGATGTTCAGGTCAAAACCGGACAAACCGATCTAACGACCGCGCTCTGTTTGTTGGTAGCTGGCATATCGGTCTAAACATCTTGTCCCCCTCCTGACCTTAATCCTCGATGAAAAGTGGCAGATTATAGGCGATATTATATACGCTCCCAGATACAATCACCCTTGAGCATAAATTGTGGAGCCATCTGAACTTAGGAGTATAAAATGAAGTTTTATCAATCGATTATCATTACCTTTGCAGTTGCCACTTCGCTGGTCGCATGTAGCCAGGAAGAACAATCTACTCCTACACCTAAACCAACTGTATCGATTGAAGCAGAGGTAGAAAATCCAGATCCCACGAATACACCAGAACCAACAAAACAGCCAACCACCACCGCAAGTCCAAATGAAGCAGGAGACCAGGAAGAAAGGGCAAATGAACCTAACACTTCATTAGGCGAGGGTGATTTTCCCATGGCTTCAATAGTTAACGATGAAGGTGGTCCGGTTACCATTACCGGCGAGGTTGAGTATACAAATCCATTTTTCACGATGGGTGTGGCCGAACCGGTAGTCATCCTCGAGGACCAGGCCGGATTCGTCGACCGGAATGAATCCTTTCTAATGCCACTTGAATCACAAACGTTAGGGCAAATCACATCTGATTTCTTCGATTCCCCATTCTCGTACAGTATCGCCTTACCGATTGAACCCAAGGGTACATTGAGGGATGTCGATAACGATGGCGAGGAAGATCTAGGAATACAGGTATTTGCCATCGCCTATTGGACAAACACTTTCGGCGATCCATTTCTGGAAGAACGTGACCTCTCCGGTGGGGGTTGGTCTACGGCCTACGCATCAACGCTAGTTAGTGATGACGCTAATACTGAACGAGAAATAATTGGCGGGAAACTATTGATTTATGCACCGGATGACCAACAAGGTTTTCCATCAGCTTTTGGCGATGATGGATTGTTATTCACCGGCGATGACCCGATCATCGGCATTCCGCAAGGGTATACGATAGTCGACCTGGATACCGAGCCATTTACTTTCGACCGTTCGGTATCGCCAGTAGTTGACTTGATCGAACCCGAAGGAACGGCACTCGATGACTACTCGGAATTGGGTTATGTCGAGGCCTTCAATGCCTTCGTCGACCAATTAAGCAAAGAATACGCTTTCACTGAATACAAAGGCATAGACTGGGAAGCCTTACGTGAAGAGTTTTTGCCGAGATTCCAAGCGGCCGAATCTGCCGACAATGTGCTGGTGTACCGGCGCGCCCTTCGGGACTTTGCCTGGTCGATCCCAGATGGTCACATAAGCGGCCCGCAAATCATCGAGGACTTCCGCGAGGCGACCGCAGGTGGATTGGGCATTGCCATTCGTGAGTTGGATGATGGGCGGACTATTGTCAACTTTTTGGCAGAAAACAGCCCGGCCGCTGATGCGGGAATATTGTATGGTGCTGAAGTGTTAACTATCAATGGCCTTGATGTTGGGGAAGCGATTAGTCAGACCGTCGCCCATTCAGGACCATTCAGCACCGATCACTACAAACGACTACAACAGATGCGCTATGCTTCCCGATTTCCTCTGGATACAGAGGTTGACATAAGTTGGCAAAATCCGGGTAATGAAACAATTGAATCTGCGACGCTGATTGCAGTTCCAGAATCAGCAAGCTTCGCTTTTTCATCTTTCAATGTCGGCCGTGATGCTTTCGATCAGCCGGTTGAATATGATCTGCTCGAAGATGGTATTGGCTATGTTCAGATTTATAGTTTCTCTGACAACGAATTGCTGACAGTCCAGCTTTGGGAACGTTTGATACGCAATTTGAATGATAGCCAGGTACCAGGATTAATAGTAGATATGCGCCAAAATGGTGGCGGTAGTGGCTTTCTTGCGGATCAGATGGCAGCATACTTTTTTAATGAGTCATTTGTTTTGGGAAATACCGGCCGCTACGATGAAGACCTAGATGATTTCTACTTTGATTCGAGAAGCGAGGAAAGATTCTACTTACCGGCTGAAGAATTGCGCTACAAAGGTGAGGTCGCTGTCATCGTAGGTCCCAATTGTGCCAGCGCATGTGAATTCTTTTCGTATGATATGACAATTGACGATAGAGCCGTCATTGTAGGCCATTACCCGACAGCTGGCTTAGGCGGAAGCGTAAAAGATGTCGCCATGCCGGAAGGGGAGATGTTCAGATTCACCCAAGGGCGGGCAGTTGACTCTGAGGGCCAGATTCACATTGAGGGAATCGGCGTTCCACCTAGCTTGGATGTGCCGATAAATGAAGAAACCTTGCTTGACGATGGCGATCCGCTTCTGGAGGCGGCGATCCAACATATCAAGTCTGCTATTGAAGGTGAGGTTGTCGATGGAGGTGATATCGAACTGGGTGACCAGGTAACCCAAAACCTTGAAGCCGATACCAGAATTCGTTACCGCCTGCCACTTGCCGAGGGTGATATCTTCAGTCTGGAATTGGAGAGTTCCGAATTCGCGCCAATCTTATCTCTTTACGATGAACAATTGAACCTGTTGGGCACGACGGCTGGTGAACTGGAAGCGATCATTGAAGAATTAGAGGCTCCTTTTGACTTGATATTAATAATCGAAGTCTCTGCCGAAGATGGCAACGAAGGTGGCGAATTCACTTTGAACGTGCAAAACGGCAATTAAAGGATAGCTTATCGAACTCATTTAGCTAACAAAATTCATCATTTGATAAGATTGCCAAATTTTGTCAACCATAATAAAGAACTGGATGCGTCAATAAGAAAATAAGGAGAGTGAGAGAAAGTATCCGTCCTTTCGCTGCGATATCAAGTGGCTATGGTAACCGGGGCTAGCAAAGGTATTGGGTGTGGCCTGGCTTTTAGCTCTTGCCAATGCTGGTGCACACATTGTCCTGGCAGCAAGGAGGGGTTCCAGCGCTGCTAAAATTGGCGGGTGAGATTGAGGCGATGGGCCTGCGCGCTTTAGTCATTCCACTGGATGTGACAAATTTAGCCCAAATCAACAAAAGGGTTATTTATCTTGCATCACTAGCAATACCCTCGCCAATTACGGGGGAATAGAGCTGGGTAAAGGATTGTGAATCCTCCCTAGCCGGGAAACTTCGTTAAAAATTGTAGCCATTAAAATTGGTTCTGGTTTTTCCGGAAGCCAT
>JAHEJP010000260.1 GCA_024638855.1 Chloroflexota bacterium | reverse complement strand
CGAGCTAATTGGCCATGGGGAAAATACTGACTTGCCAGCGCCAAATAGAACCACCTTCGCGAAGGATATACTGGGTTCGGATCATATATTCGTATTCGAAAAAAGTTAAAATACGTTCCCTGGCATCACTTGGAGGTGGGACGATATCATCGATATTAAAGGGCATTTGACGGAGTTCGGTTGGTGGCTCGACTTCCTGAACACAGAATTCATATTCATTACTGTTGCGACAGGCGACCTCGTATGTCTCCCCGCCGGCGGTTTCTACGGTGACGTAACCATTGTCAGCGTCCACGAGCCTGACGACTTCTCTGGGCGGGGATTCAAACCGCTCCCATCTTCCCCTCAAATCGAAAAAGGTCACAACATAGATAACAACGATGCCAATCCCCATCGCTAATAGCGTCGTAACGATAACAATTATTAGTGCCGGGAGACGGGAAATGATTCGTTTCATCCAGTAAATCGTCACTGACCAAGGAATGTGTCGAGCTATGGTTTGCTGAAATTCGTGCTACTGAAGGTAAACCGCTATGATTCGCTCTTTGATGTACGAATAGACTGTAGGTGTATTGTAAAGTGGATCCTGAATCACTGGCGATATTCTTTGGCCTGGCATCGGCCGTTGCTTGGGGAGCAGGCGATTTTAGCGGCGGTCTGGCCACCAGAAAAACAAACGTTTATAGTGTCGTCCTCATTTCCCAGATCGTTGGTAGCATTTTTCTGGCCATCCTGGCCCTGGTTTTTCGCGAGGCCATTCCTCCATCCGGCTCCTTTTTATTTGGTGCCTTGGCTGGTTTGGCCGGGATGATTGGTTTAATGGGTCTATATAGTGGTCTGGCCCAGGGCCGGATGGGCGTTGTGGCCCCATTAACGGCCGTCGTTGCGGCGACTCTGCCTATCTTATTCAGTTTATTGACCGAAGGCATGCAGCCACTTCTCCAAATAACCGGCTTCATCTTGGCTCTGATAGCCGTCTGGCTTCTTTCCGGTGCCGGAAGGAGTACTTCCGTGCGGCCGTCCGAAATCGGTTATGCCTTAGTAGCCGGTGCAGGCTTTGCTCTCTTTTTTATCCTCATCGATCAGGCCAACGAAACGGCCGTATTTTGGCCATTGGTGGCTGCTCGTATCGCTTCGGTGACCTGCTTACTCTTGTACATCTCGTTCCGTGGTGTTTGGCAGCGACCAACGCGTAGACAAATGCCCCTCATCATTTTTGCCGGTGTTATAGATGCCTTAGGCAATGCATCTTTCACCGTGGCCGCCCGGCTCGGGCGCCTGGACCTGGCAGTTATCCTCGCATCACTTTACCCGGCAACGACTGTTTTTCTAGCCCAAATCATCTTGCATGAACGTCTCAACCGCACCCAATGGGTTGGCGTTCTGATCGCCTTACTGGCCCTGGTGCTCATCACAGTTTAGAGGTGGGCTGAGAGTAATTAACAGTTAAGACGCGCTTGTCTTTGATTGGGGTGGTCAGGCCTTACGATCTTGTTTCGGGGGTGCTTTGAGGGCCCGCGACCGGTAGGACGACGGTCACCCGCAATCCACCCTCGACAGGTAAACTTGCCTCGGTCCAAAGGCGCCGGCCGACCTGGCGACTGGTGATCATTAAGAAAAGCAGGGTAGGCGGATTAGAAGTTTGAGGCTAATCCCAATGTATAGGAAAGGCCGAACAATATGACCAGCATCAGATAACTTGCGACATTCATGATCAACGATACCAGCGCAGTTCTGCGAATTGGCTTTTTGCCCACGACCCATAGAACGATCGTTTCTACTAGGATTGTGATCACAAATGCCGAGATCCAGAACGGTAAACTCCAAAAATTGAAAAACAAGACATATTGGAACAAAAACCAGCCAACCAGAATCGACGCTAGATTAGCCAGGAAGGAATCCCTTAGACAGGTTAAGAATGGTTTTCTTGGTGTGTAGGCAACGGCCGGTGGATTCGATTGTCCTATTGTCGCTGTAGCCAAAGCTGTATTCCAGCCCATATAATGTAAGACGAAGGCTTCGATTAGGATAACGACGATGGACAGGGCTAAACCTAAAACGAGGCGGGTTTCCATGACCGCTCCCGTGACGGTGTCCAGAAAAATCATGAACGACATATCAGATCACCACCCTCCCTTGTCTCAGACTAAGTCAAAGTCCTTGCCACCCGACTGTATGCTTGACTAATAGTATAACTGAAAGGAATATGGTTGGGGAGTTAGAAATTGGCTTGTTGGATGCACTTCAGGTTAAATACTTAACTATCAGAGGCGATATGGATGAGTAGATGATTTATCATGGTCATCATTCTGCGGTTTAAGTTCTTTTCATTGATGATTCCCTTGCTTTTTCTTGTCGCCTGCACCAATGTATTTGAAGAAAGTCTAGAGGCTGGAGAACCGGTGATTCTTAATGAACATGCGCGCCCCATCATCATCGATACGGATATGGCGGCCGATGACTGGATGGCCATTTTGTATCTTTTGATGCAGCCAGATGTGGATGTGCGAGCCATCACGGTCACTGGCGCAGGCGAAGCCCACTGCGAGCCCGGTGTGCGCAATGCGCTCGATCTTACCGCTCTGGCCGGACGCCCCGAAATCCCCGTGACTTGTGGTGGGGAAACGCCGCTACAGGGCAGTCAGACTTTTCCCAAGGAGTGGCGAGACAATGTAGACAACCTCTTTGGTCTGCGACTGCCAAAGAATCCCAATGGTCCGGCCGAGGAAAAGGTCCTTAACTTATTGAGCCAGGCCATTCACGAGGCTGCAGGCGAGTTGTCCATCGTCGCCTTGGGCCCGCTGACCAACCTGGGCCAGTTCTTTGAGGCCAAACCGGAAATGGCGGCTCAGATCGCCGATATCTTCATCATGGGCGGAGCGGTGAATGTGCCCGGCAACGTGAGTATTTCTGCGGACATAAATAACGATAAAGCGGAGTGGAACATCTTCGTCGATCCCCGCGCCGCACAGCTTGTCCTCGATTCCGGCGCTCCTATCACATTGATACCATTAGATGCCACTAATCAAGTTCCAGCGACCATCAACTACCTAAACCGCTTAAATAAAAACCGAGAAACGCCTTCTGCTGAGTTCGTCTATCGGGTATTAGCGACACGAGAAGATGACTTGCGCGCCGGTTACTACTATTTCTGGGATCCCTTAGCGGCCGTTGCTTTTACCAATCCGGAAGTGGGTTCTTACAAGCAAATGCCTCTAATGGTGACAGAAATGGAAGGGCCTGATCGTGGGGCGACCCTTGAGAGCGAAGATGGCGCGTTGGTTAATGTGGCTGTTGACGCCGATCGGTCTCAGTTTGAAGATCTTTTTCTGTCGACTCTCAATCGCCGTAGCCCTTAGCGCACGCTCTTTGATTTTGGGGGAGAGCGGTTCAGCAACTATTCGACTGTTGATTTCGTAATAGCATTTATAGTCAGATAATTCGAAGACTCCTGGTCTATTTCCTTGTAGTAAAGGCCTACAGGAAATACAATAGTCTATTCGGTTTGGTTGGAGGAACATTCAGGTGATTGTCAACTGGAGATATGCTTTGAATAAGCCGAAGCATGTCAAAGAATCATCTGATCCCTAGGCTTAATCTTGAGGAGGTTCAGATGTTTTTAAACCGTATCATTGGTGTCTTGAAGCTTGATGTTGATACCTATGAAGAGATAGAGGCGGATGAAACAGCCACATCGCAGGCGGCAATAGTCGTCGCAATTGTGGCCATCATTGGCGGCCTGATAGGAGGTGCGACTACGGCAATTGTTGGCGGCAGTTTCTTTGGCACCTTTCTGCAGCAGCTTCTGACAGCCTTCATTGGCTGGTTCATCTGGTCCTACGTGACCTACTTTGTGGGCACTTCCTTCTTTAGTGGCAAGGCAACCTCTGGTGAGATGTTGCGCGTGCTCGGCTTTGCTCAAGCCCCTGGCATCCTGATTATCATCCCCTTTTGTGGCTGGTTTTTGGGTTGGATTTGGACCCTGGTCTGTACTTTTATAGCCATTCGCCAGGGATTAGATCTGGACAATATGAAAGCCTTGGCCACGGCTGTCGTTGCTTTTATCGCTGTCCTGGTGGTTTACTTTGCGATTGGGGCGATTTTAGGCCTGCTAGGTCTTGGCGCCGGCGCCGTAGGCGCTCTCTTCTAAAATTAGTAGCCTGCAAAGATCTACATCCTAGAAATTTGAAACGTTGAGGAGACGGGGTCCATCCACAATGATCTACTGTGGGTGGCGCCTCGTTTTCTCTCTTTACCTCGAATCAGATTAAGGCCGGACGTGGGAGCCTGTTCTCGATACCATAACAATTCATTGTGAATGTCACCTAGGGTGGTTCAGACTACCTCAACCGTTAGCAGTTAGCCTGATAGCGGTGACCGAATAGGGTGGGAAGGTCTCGGTGATACGATTTCCCTCAATCGTCACCGGCTCGCCTGGAATTTGATCGGCCGCCGTGGTGATCGTAGCCGCATCCAAGGTCACACCGTTGATGGTGCTGCCATGTGATTGGTCATTGCTGGCGAAGGTCATATCCAGCGGGCTAGGATTTGATAGCACTACTTTCGAACCTGAATTAGCCCTGAAGCCTGATATCTCAATAGGCGAAGTGATGATGCTATTAGAGATATTGGTGACGATTAATTTTAAACTATTGGGATCATCGCTATCCGTGGAGGCCCATATTGATATAGCGGCCTCATTGTCGCTAGAAGAATAGAGCAGCTGATCGCCAAAATAGTTGGCATATAGGAAGAGCGTATAGTAAGACGGTCGCAGGTACACCGTCTCAGGATAGTAGTCCTCCACGGTAAAGGCGACCGGATAGCCCTGACCTTGGGTTCCGTATCCTGTGTACCAGGTCGCATAATCCAGGCCATTATAAGCCAGCCGGCCTAGGATATCCGCTAACCAAACCGCGTTGAGGTGATTGCTATTCTGAGGGGCGACCTCATGATCACAGGAATCGTAATTTAATTCAGTGATGCCCTGGGTCATTGGGCTGCCGGCCGGAATCACCTCATCCTGCACCCTCTCGGGACCAATCTGGCTCCAGATCCGGGAATAGCTGTGGCGCCAATTCTGCTTTGGATCAGCAATACCATCTTCACCTGGTTTAAGCGGCCAGGTCCAGACCGTGACAGCATCGGTATCGGTGAAGGTGTTGCAGCTTTGATACCAGTGGTAGCTGAGGGAATCGGCTCCACCATCAACGGCCGCTGTCAGATAGCGAGACATCTCGTTAGTGCCCTCAGCCCAATTAGTGGCGATGATGTCATGGCCTGATGAGGGAACACCGCCCACAATGACGATATTGGGATCAACCGATCGCAGCACCTTGGCATACTGGCGTACCCGTTCCTGGTAGGTCGAGTCGTCCATCCCGGCTTCACTGTCCCGGCTGGTTTCCAGGTCCAACTCATTCCCAAGTTCCCAATATTTGAAATTGTAATCATTTTCCACATTGGTATAGTGCAGCAAATCAGCCCACATATAAGGGTCGTTCATGGAGACATTAACCTGGATCATGATTTGCGAGCCTGTTTCCTGGGAAAACTGGGCCAGTTTATCGATTTCATTTATGCCATAGTGGAAGGTGTAAGTATTGTTTTTGTCTATTTGACCGCCGAATTGGGAGGAGTAGTTGGCCGGATCGGGTTGCCATTCAGTATAGGGATCCCTTTGCGATAGTCGTTCCCAACCGACCCAATTAGCCCAAAGTCCTCCGGCATAACGAACCAGGCCAACATCGGCTATCTTGAACACATCGGTCAAATGGGGCACTTCGGCCGGGAAATATTTATCCCAACTATGCTCCCAATTCACCAGGCCCAATCCCAACATTTCATTCGAAAACGGCTCGATAGATCGTCCAGCGTCAACTGATAGTTGAATGGTTTGAGGTTCGGGAATTGGGGTGGCGGTGGGTGCTGGCGCGACTCCGCCAAAGCCGACTTCATCCAGATAATAAGTACCGTTTATTTCCTCAGTGTTCATGATCCGCAAGCCAAAGATCTGTGTGTAAGCCCCGCCAAGCTGGCTCAAGGGGATTTGCACTTCCTCCCAGGAGCCTACAGGCGGGTTGATTAGAAAGCCCTCTTCGGAGAGCGTTTTGCCGCCCTGGCCTAAAAGCAGAATGGTATACCACTCGTCTTCTTCCGAAGCCTGGATAGCCACGTTAAGATAAGCATAAGGCGTGGCATCGAAACCGCCTTCAAACCAGGCGCCGTAGCCGGCCCAGGCGTGTTCAGGTGTAATTGATAGTGCGTGTTGGTCTTTGAAAACAGGGTTGGACGACTCATAGTCTGTAGCGATATCCCAGGACCATTCATTCCAACCGATCTCTAACTCATCCTGATAGATGTAGGTTAGTTCAGTCGGCTCCTGTTCAGACGTTGGCCCTGTTCCTATATCCTCCTCGACAAAGTCATCTGGCGTGCTGTCCTCTTCCTCATCATCTCCGGGCGTGGCGATTCCGATAGGTACCTCTGTTGCCACTTCCTGACCGAATGTCGAGCTTGTCGGCGTATCAAATGGTCCTGGCTCTACAGTTGGCGAATCCCAACAACCTGACACCAGCAGCATCGCGCCGATAATTAAAACAAGAATAATCTGGATTCCAATACCATTGCTTTTCATATGAATCCCCTGGCTTTCTATCTTATGTTGGTCACAACTATACTGCATGATCAGCCGTACAACAGCAGCCTAACATCCTTCCACACATGTTCCTCATGATCTTCCGGCCGCTTACCCCCGCAGAGTTTCGCACAAATCTGCACAAAAATGCTGATCCAGGCAACGGTTTATTTGTTAGAATGTTAATACGAGGTGATCCGAAATCATTCATGTTCAGGCAACGGACTATGGTGATGGTCTTATGGTACGGGGGTGACAAGATGAACAGTGGCGAACGTTATATTACCTGCGCCGATTGCGATGGCACCGGAGAAATCTACCTGGAATACATTGATAGATACAATAGCGTTGACGTTCTCCATTCCGAAGAGCGCTGGTTGCCCTGCGCGGCCTGTGATGGTACCGGAAAACTCGCTCGGACGGAATCACAAAAAGGCTGTGCTTGGTATGGTGGCGCGATTCTTGGGGTTGTGCTGTCAATTTTCGATAGGTGATGAATGTCGACATCTAACTGCAAAAAGGAGTATTTAAATGGCCGCTTATGTGATCGCCCAGGTAAAGGTGACCGACCCTGAAAGATATGGTGAATATATCAAGCGAGCGCCGGAAGTCGTCGCCTCTTTCGACGGCCGTTACCTGGCTAGAGGTGGGGAAACAGCCTCCATAGAGGGGCCCGAAGTGACGGAGCGGGTTGTTTTGCTTGAGTTTCCTAACCTGGAACAAGCCGTTGCTTGCTTCAAATCGCAGGCCTATGCCGAAGCCAGAAAATACCGCCTTGGGGCGGCCGAGATGCGTCTACTAGCAGTGGACGGTTATAAGGGAGAGTCTGCTTGAGCGAGGATACTGAGGTCAAGGTTCGTTAGAGCAAACACCGTCACGGGTTCGTTCTTTCCCTTCAGATCGAGCGTATGTTTCTCCAGGCCTTCTTCCGGCAATCCGGCCTCGGCATAAGCGGCATCACTAATCAAGATTTCCCCCTGTTTGGCGTTGCTC
>JAHEJP010000259.1 GCA_024638855.1 Chloroflexota bacterium | reverse complement strand
GGGACTTTTAGCAGAGATTATCTCTATATTGAGGACGCCGTGGTTGGTTATTTGACTCTGGCCCAACAACTTCACAAACAAGAAATCTGTGGCCAAGCCTTCAATTTTGGGATGGACCGGCCAATTACGGTATTGGAAATAGTCAATACAATCTTGGAACTTTCGGAGTTCGCAGATCTTGAGCCTAAAATCCTGAATCAAGTCCAGAATGAAGTAGTGGACAAATATTTAAGCTCGCAAAAAGCGCATTCTGTATTGGGCTGGCAACCAAGCCACTCTTTGGAGGAAGGACTCGCAAAATCGATAGATTGGTACCGTGAGTACTTCGATTTCAGCTAGGAAGCGCTATGAAGATCCTGGTTACTGGGGCCACAGGATTCATCGGCCGCCACCTCGTCTACAGACTCGTCGAAGCAGGCCACCTTGTTACCCTTATGCTTCAATCAGGTGTTGAAAGTGGAAGCCAACTCCCACCTCCCCTAGCCCAAAGGCGAAATCAGATCGAGGTCGTTTATGCAGACATACGCAATTATCAACTGACGAATCGTGCTATTCGCCATGCAAACCCTGATTGGGTCGTTCATTTAGCGGCCGCCGGTGTCACTGATCCTTTCCTTGATCCGAACACGGCCATTCGGCATAATGTCAATGGCACACTTAATCTGCTCCGGGCCTGCTTTGAGAGCAACACATCATCTAGCCAGGTGGACCAGGTGATCGTGGCCCGTACTTCCGGTGAACCCAGCAACTTGAATGTCTATGCCGCCAGCAAGGCGGCAGCATGGAATTTTTGCCAGATGTATGCCCAAACCCACGACTGGCCCATTGCTGGGGCTATGATCTTCCAGGCCTATGGACCCTGGCAACCAGCCCACACCCTTGTCCAAGCCGCAATAAGAGCGGCTCTTTCAGGTGAAAATTTTCCTATGACTTCTGGTGAACAAAGCCGCGACTGGATCTATGTGTGCGATGTGGTCGCAGGTATTGAAGCCGGCCTGAATGCAGAACTGGAACCCGGAACTACCTTCGAACTCGGAACCGGCAAAGCAACACCAGTTGCAGACGTAGTCCGGCTCATTTATCGATTGACCGAAAGCGATGGTAAGGTACAGATCGGCACACTACCAAACCGTCCAGGAGAGATCTCCTCAGAAGTAGCTGCTTCCGACGATACTCGTCAATTGTTAGCCTGGCAACCCGCCACTATGCTGGAAGAGGGTCTGCGTGAAACGATCCAACATATAAAAAACATATGAAACCCAATTCAAATAACTGCTGGAATGTAAAAAGCCGATGGGTTTTTCACCCACCGGCTCACGTTAATAGATGCGCCTTCGCTATACCTCAAATCCTTGTTCTGGGCTCAAACGACCTAAGAAAGAATTAAGGTTAGTGATGACCAATCATCGTGCTTCCGCAACTGTGATTCGTGGGACTTCAAACCTCCGATTGGACCTCGATCTTGCGCACCTTAGCAATTTCGCTCTTTGTTAGGCTAACGCGCAAGACGCCATTTTTCAGCACCGCCTCTATCTGATCCCGATCCACCGTGTCAGACAGGACGAAAGTCCGTTCATAATCACCAACCCGATATTCGGCATATGATGGTTCATAACCATCGACGTCTTGATTTTCAACACGCCCTCGGATCGTAAGTTGATTTTTTTCGAGGGTAATATCCACACCATCTTGGCTGACACCTGGCATATCGGCCAGCAAGTAAAAGTTGTCGTCAGCAGCGTAGATATCCACCCGGGGAACATAAGTCCGGCGGGAATGCGAGCGCTCCACACCAATCGGCGTTTCGGCCTCTTTCTTGTCTATTTCCATTGTTACATCATTCATCGTTACACCTCAGCTTGTCCATTATTTTGTATTTCAACCTATCTAATTAACGCTCTTAACCTCAATCTTACGGGGCTTCTCTTCAGGAACACGGGGCAGGAGCAGACGCAGTAGGCCATTGGTGAAGGTAGCCTCAACTGAATCAACGTCGACCCTAAAAGGTAATTCGAATGTCCGGTTGAAATCACCTCGACCGCGCTCGCGTCGGTGAAATTTAACACCATCAGGTAACTCTTCATCATTTCGAGTACCATTGAGTGTCAACGTTTCGCCCTCGATTAAAATATCGATGCTCTCAGGAGCAACTCCGGGTACTTCGGCAGTTATGAAAATCCCTTCGTCGTTCAACCAACTATTAATTGCTGGAAAACTATTACGGTTTGGTCCACGAGTCCCACCCAACAGGAAATCCATTTCATCTTGCATGTTTGGCATACCTCGCCACATCATTTTTCTAGGCAGTGCCGTACGACGATACATATTTCTCCACATTTTGTTGTTACCTCCAACATTATTCAGGCATGTTATACAAAGAATCTTAAGTTTTGTTTGTTTCATTGAAACGCTGTCCGCAAAACATGGCCTCAATTGATTACAACTGGACTTTAGATCGCTGTCGTTAGAGCATCGTTAGATCGATAATAGAGACATGTAAGAATGATTTCGAAGATCGAATCGGCTGATTGCCATTGACTAGCTAAAAGATATAATCCGGCCATTAAGTACCATGAGCACCCACTTTCTATATGAGACATGTGCAAAGTAGTTGTCTCGACAATCGAACCAATATGAATAACCAAACAAGCATCGATCCAACAATATTGAGGTCCATCGCAGAGCAGGCAGCGACGCAGGCTGGTCATTTAATAAAAGATAAATGGAGCCAGCCACGGCAAATCAGCAGCAAAGGTTTTCGTGATATCGTCACCGACGCCGATATAGCTTCCCAATCCTTGATCACAGGGCTGATCCGCGAACGCTTCCCAGATCATGGTTTTTTAACCGAAGAAGATGACCCCGACTTGCCTATGACTGGTCCCATCATTTGGATAATCGATCCTGTCGATGGTACGACAAATTATAGCCGGCAAATTCCTTCGTTTTGCGTATCAATCGGCGCAGCCCGTCTCCCGAATAACGAGCCCTGGACAGAAGCTGAGGTATTGGCTGGCGCTATTTATGACCCAATGCGCGACGAGCTTTTTAGCGCAGCGAGGGGTCAAGGCAGCACGCTAAATCACCAAACCATTCATGTTAGCCAGACACCTGGTTTGGAAACAGCCGCGGTGGGCTTTGATTGGAGCCGGGAATATGATCGCCGGCTAGCTATGGCCGAAGTCATCGGCCGCATCGCTCAAGATGTCCATACACTTAGGGCGACAGGATCTGCCGCTTTGGCACTCGCCTGGGTAGCTGCTGGACGTTTCGACCTCTATTTCAACTTTCGCATCGGCCCATGGGACATGGCAGCAGCCAAAGTGATCATCGTCGAAGCAGGAGGTCAGGTAAGTTCGCTATTAGGCGAGCGTTGGGATGTTGAGGACTCAGGCTGCATAGCCAGTAACGGTCGTTTAAACACGTCTTTCAAAAGGTTGACGCAGCTTGATGAATTGGTTGCTGTTCTATCTGATGTCTGACCCATTAATCCTTCCCTTACGCGCATCATTTTGTCAAAGCCAACCGTTAAAATTCGCCTTCGGATAATCCTTGAAACCTCCTCAAGGCGAGTCACCAGCCAACTAATAACCGCACAGTGAACCATGCGATGGCCACCCTTTAAACACGTTTTTTTCGATTGTGATTCGACTTTGTCGACCGTTGAGGGGATCGATATCCTCGCCAAAGAAAGTGGCAAGGGATGGCGAGTCCGTGTACTCACCCAGGCAGCCATGGATGGCGAGATCGATCTAGAAGAAATCTATGACAAACGACTGCAAGCACTCAATCCTACCCGTCGGCAGATCCGTGCCCTGCGCCAAACTTATAAACAAAATATTGTGCCTGATGCCGCCGGTGTTATCGCTGCTCTTCACTATTTGGGTCACGAGGTCTATATATTAAGCGGTGGTCTCGCCGAAGCTGTGGTCGACTTTGGTATATATCTGGGTGTTCCTCAAGACCATGTTAGGGCAGTTGCGGTTGAGTATGATCAGTTGTCTGGCAACTGGTGGCAACAAATCGATGACGAACGACCTCATGCGGAGGTGAGGTACCTCGGCTTCTCTAAAGACTCATTGACTGTTAGTGATGGTAAAGCTAACCTCGTCAAAGAACTCATTGGTGAGCAGACAGGTCGATCGATACTCGTTGGCGATGGGGTGAGCGATCTACTAGCCAGCCGGGCTGTAGACCTATTTGTCGGATACGGCGGCGTAGAATCCAGACAACGGGTAGAATCAGAAGCACCTATATACTTCAAATCGAGATCGCTGGCGCCTCTCTTAGCCATAACGAGCGGTCCGGCCGGGCTACGCGCTTTAGAAAAGAGCGACTTTTTATCACTGGCAGAAAAATCGAGAAGTTTAATTCAAGAAGGAGCGTTGAGCATACAAAACGATGAACTCAAAAACAAATTCGACCAAGCGTGGCGAGCCACATATTAAATTGTTTATTCCTGGACCGACGGAAGTGCGCCCGGCAATCCTGGACGCCCAGGGTCAATGGATGGTCGGCCATCGCATGCCCGAAGCGGCCGAACTCTTCGGCCGGATCCAGGAAAAAATTCGGCAAATCTTCTATACCACTAGTCGCGTTTACATAACTGCATCCTCCGGCACCGGTTTGCAAGAAGCGGCCATTCGCAACTGCTGCGATCACAAAGTCTTGAATTGCGTCAACGGCGCATTTTCCGATCGCTGGCGCCAGGTAACCGAAGCTAATGGCAAAATTAACGAAGTGCTCGACGTCCCATGGGGTCAACCTATCCTAGCCCAGGATGTTGTTGAACAATTGGCAAAAGGTGACTTTGACGCCCTGACGATCGTTCACAACGAAACGAGCACCGGGGTCTTGAACCCTATCCATAATATAGCTCAGGCAGTACGAAATTTACCGAATGGCCAAGATATTATGATACTGGTCGATTCGGTAAGCGGCCTTTCCGGCGCAGAGCTCTATTTTGATGATTGGGATTTAGACTTGGTCCTGACTTCTAGCCAGAAAGCTTTTGCCCTACCCCCAGGACTCGCCTTCTGCGCCGTTTCAGACCGGGCACTAGATAAAGCGCGAAGTGTGGTGAATCGCGGCTACTATTTCGATTTTGTTGACCTTGAAAAGTATTTGCTCCGAAACCAGACCCCTGCTACACCGGCTATTTCCCTCATGTACGCTTTGGATCACCAGTTAAACGACATGTTGGCTGAAGGCATGGAAAATCGCTTCCAACGCCACCTCGATATGCGAGATATAACAATTTCATGGGCATTCGGTCGGGGATTTGAACTCTATGCTCCGGAGGGCTATCGTTCACCGACAGTCACTTGCGTTACCAACAACTTGGCTATCGACGTGGTCGCTTTGAATGAATATCTTAGGTCTCACGGCATGATTATTTCGAACGGCTACGGTGCACTAAAAGGCCAAAATTTCCGCATCGCTCACATGGGTGATCTACAAATGAATGAATTAGAATCGTTACTTAAGACACTTGACCGGTTCCTCACCCTCTAGCACTACGACAATTGCAGGCGATAAATTGGCATTTATAGGTGACAATTGACGATTGCGGCTATGTTTAAAGAAGTGTAACCATCCGCGATTCTTTAGTCCGTTAAAATACTGATCGTTTTTTTTTAAATGTTAATTAAAGGACCGTATTCAGCGTTGACCAGAGCAATGTATCAAGAAGGAAGAGCATTAAATGTATAGAATCATTGTCACCGACAAATTAGGCGACGCCGGTCTTAAGCGCCTGAATCAGGCTGAAGATATCAAATACGATATCAGGTTGCAATTAGGAAAGGAAGAATTGTTGGCAACGATTGCCGAGTATGATGCCATTATCGTTCGCAGTGGCACACATGTAGACGCCGACGTCATAGCAGCCGGCAAAAATCTTCGCCTCATCGGCCGTGCCGGTATTGGCGTAGATAATATTGATATTAGAGCTGCCAGTGCCAGGGGGATCATCGTCATGAACACCCCCCTCGCAAACGCCGTGGCAACAGCCGAACAAGCGCTGGCGTTGATGTTAGCCGTCAGTCGCCATACGGCAGCCGCCCATGCCTCACTGCTTGCCGGTGAGTGGCGACGCAGCGAATTCGTCGGCCAACAACTTTATCGCAAAGTTTTGGGCATAATCGGCTTTGGCCGGATCGGGCGAATTGTGGCTAAGAGAGCGCTCAGCTTTGGGATGGAAATCTTGGCCTATGATCCCTTTGTTTCAGAGGAAATTGCCCAGGAACACGGCGTCCTCCTGGTAGACTTAAATGATTTGTTATCTCAAGCTGACTATATCACCCTACATACCACAAGCACACCTGAAACGAGGGGAATCATCAATGAAGAGACTATCGCCAGGATGAAAGACGGCGTGATACTTATCAATTCCGCTCGCGGAGCGCTGGTCAATGAAGAGGCATTGGCCGCGGCGTTAAAAAGCGGCAAGATCGCCGCTGCGGCCGTTGATGTCTATAGTCAAGAACCACCAAGAGGCAATCTGCTCATTGGGCTACCTAACGTTCTGCACACACCGCACTTAGGCGCCAGCACCATAGAAGCTCAAAGAAACGTGGCTACCCAAATCGCGGACCAGGTCCTCGACGCCTTGCGGGGCACAGATTTTCGAAACACAATCAACATGCCCTTTCACGCCGGTCCTGATTTCGCCACCCTGGCCCCCCATATGCTCTTAGCTGAGAAAATGGGAATCCTACAGGCGGTGATGGCCCCAACCCCCATTCGAAAGGTTGAACTAGAAATACGGGGGGAATTAGGTGATCGTCTGGTCCGCCCGGCAGCGGCCGCATTGCTCAAAGGTTTACTTGAACGATCTGTTTCTGACTCGGTAAATTATATTAATGCCCCAGTCCTGGCAGAAGAAAATGGCATCAAGATCTCCCAGACCAAAGGAATGAACGTGGTCGACTACCCCAACCTGATCTCATGCAGGGTTCATTGGCAGGATGGGCAGCGATTGCTTTCCGGTGTGTTATTCGGCGGTTCCGAACCACGCCTGGTCCAGATCAACGATTACCGCATCGACGTCAATCCTGAAGGCATCATTCTCATCATGCAAAGCCAGGATAGGCCCGGCGTGATCGGCAAAATTGGCTCGATCTTGGCCGAAAACGCAGTTAACATTGCTTCATGGCGAATGGGCCGGACCAGTCCTGGTGGCGAAGCACTTTCATTCATCAGCCTTGATAATGAGCCGTCCCAAGAAGCAATTGCCGCCATAAGGGAGGTTCCGGCCGTAAATAATGCCGATCTGATTTCACTTTGATCAGAGGGCTTATATACTATCGATTAAAGTTGGGCTCCGAAATGTGTCCAGAAAGCCGGAATTATTGAGGGACTGGCGAACGCAATTCGGTTAACTAACCAAATAGGACGTGTGCCACTTGCGTCTGTGATAAAATGAAATGGTTAAAATCAGGCTGTTTTGGAGCAGGTGGCTTCAGCTAAAAGGGAGAGCTTCCCCGATCACTGGGGATAAATTCGCACCTTGCGCTGACGGCCGACACCGACGCTTTCAGTGTAGACTTGATCATTGTCCCGAAGAGTGATGTGAATGATTCGCCGCTCGTTTGGCGGCATCGGCTCCAACGTTAATGGTTGGCCGCGGCGGA
>JAHEJP010000258.1 GCA_024638855.1 Chloroflexota bacterium | reverse complement strand
GGAAAGAAGCTGGTCAGGTAATCCCCAACAACAAAATCATCAAAGGCACCTCCCCAATATTCCTCTTTCGGTGGGGACCACAGCCAGCGTTCGCCCTGTCGAAATACGTTCTCGTCGTGAAGAATTACACTAGGATTCTGATTATTACTGGAGCTGTAACCATAGTGTTGTTCTATCGTAACTACCGCACTACTCAATTCTGGGTTCAGGTCAATTCCGACAACATCAGACTCCAATGGCCTGGCGCTTAAGCCTAGCGGTCGGAGATCCATCAGCAGACCCAATTCAAATAACTCCTGCTGGTCTGTAGCCCAATCGAAATCGCTTCCAGAGAGCAGCGTCTTGAAAAGTTCGCTATCTCCTTCAACAATCGAGCTTTTTATCAGATAGTAACTTGAGAGAATATCGGCCGAGTAGGCGCTCTCAACTTCATCCAGGCTTCTTTTTGCTTGAACGAACAGAACAACCCCAACAATAATGACGAGCAATAATCCTGCGATTATTGGCCTAAGGTATCTCTTGCTAGTCCGTGGCGCTACTCTGGCTTTTTTTGCGGTTTCCCAATCATCTGCCTCTGTATTCCAATCAAAATTATCTGACATAAAAACCAGTAGCCTTCAAATCCTTATGGTCAATATATGGTTGCCGTGGAGCTCCATACAGGATATGCGCAGGCAACTAAGCCATGACCAATAATGCGTTCATAGTCATGATCTGGTGCGATAAGGCGGAGAAACCCGTCTTCCGAGATGATCAACCAAGCCCCATCTCTAGACCAGTCATAGAAAGGGCGCTTGAAGGTGAAAATTGGGTAACTAGTAGTATATATCTTGGTTTCCCCACTCTCCAAGTCGAACAATTGAATCTTCCATAAATTAGTTGCCTTGTCCTCCAACCAGCTGACTGTCAGCCAACGGCCATCTGGTGATACGACAAATGGGATCGATCCGGTTGACGACAATGCAGACGGATAACCAGCAGGTGCATCATTTAAGGTCAATAGCTTCTGGATATCTTTAACTGTTGGAGATTTATTCGCTGAATAACCCTCGTCAAGATGGACTAGAAAAATATGATAATCGCTACTCTCTTCTCCATATTGTCTTCCGTAAATCAATAGTCCTTCCCGATTATGGGGAATCGTTTGGACATGCTCAATATATACCGGGTTGATATTCCCTTCGCCAAAGGCTTCAATTATTTGCTCAGCACTCAAGAGAACCGAAAAACCATCTAATTCTATGTTTGTTTGAACCAGGTCGGCTAGGAGGACACCATTCCTGTTCTCGTAGCGAGTAAATCCGATCATTCCGTCTTCCAACCAGAAAGGATTAAATCCACGGCCTACATACTTCTCAAGCTTGCCTTTCGGATCGCCAATATAGAGTTGATCGCCATTTTGAACGATTGTCTCCAAGCCGGTGGGTGACCATAAGGGCAAACCTTCCAGTTCTTGAGTAATACAATTGTTTCCAGAACATCGGGCTAGATCCAACAGCCGGTAATAGGATAATCTTGGATTAGAGCTAACGGTCTGAATCAATATACGTTGATTACTTGACGAACCCGACCAGCCAAGACGAACAAGCCAACCCGGGTCGACATTATTGTCAAATACGGGGTAATGGCTGCCATATTGCCACAATTCGAAGCGCACATGATTGTCGATACCAGGAAAGAACTCCTCTAACAACACAGCACTATCTTCGGCATTGGATGCTATATGTCGATAAGAGGTATCCCCGCCGACTTGGTTCCATGAATCTTCATATATATCATATTGAAAGAGATGAGGAAGCGGATCTTCTGGCCCATAACAAATGATGTTTATCTGTTGATTCGGTAATAGCCTCGGGCTTGACAAGCCCGAGGCAAATGCATCGATTATTCGGTCAGCATAGCCTCTGAAAACAATTTCGTATCCTTTTTCATCTATAGGCCTGCCGAGCAGTGATGGGGCTGGTAGCAAATATGTCCATTCATGAAATATGGGCCCAGATTGCTCCCCTAGGCGAAATAGAATATTGGGATCTTTTTCAAGTCTAATGTTGACTAATGTCTGATCAGGGCACTGACCAATCGAAAGATGGCGAGAGCAAGATTCTGTTAAAGCGTCTTCCAAATCTATTAATACTTTACTGGCAAAGGACTTTTCCGTTTGCGGATAATTCAGGGTGACATGTTCGCTGCCCATCGTCTCCCATTCGCCCCAGAAATTATCGCCTGGATCACTCGTGACCCACCGAGATCCCGTCCATTCAAAGCTGAGCGTATGTTCGAGTATGATCTCATTCTGAGATAGTTGATCGTCGACATCTTTGTATTGTTGTTGGAATATCACTTGGGCGCTTTGCCAATCAGGGTCGAGTTCAATGATGGGAGTTTTCTCGGGAGCCATTAAAGAACCACGAATTGCCGACAGACCAATAACTTCTCTGTTTATGAGAAGGTCTGACTTGAGTAATTGGCGCTGAATTATGGTCCAATTCGGATCGCCACCCTCAAGAACAGAATCTAACATGCCAGCATCCTCTCGAGTAGCGGCTAGCTGCCATATTCGGTAGGCTGCCAGAACATCCATTCTGACTTCCTGTGCCCGTACTTCTGCATGTCGGTTCAAGTTGCAATAGGTCGCTACTCCGACCGACAACAAAGCAACTGTCATTAAGATTAGGACATTTCGGCGTTTATTGGTTCGAACCGGGGAGTTTAGTTGACGACTGGAAACCGAATCCTCATCATCAGTTTGCCAATCAAACTCGGTCACCGTTTTTAACCCTCTAGCAGATGAATATGTAGCATTTAGTCTGCCAACCTCGGTTCCTGTGTTAGATTTCCACGGTTTGACAGGAAAACCTGCCATTCCTCGACAAATGATGGCGGAGTATTACCGCCAGTAACATGGAAGAACCAATCCGAATAGTCATTCACCCTGAACAGCTGCTGTTGCATTTCAACTGTGGGCATAATCGTCCATTTTGTTACGATGTAATCAACCAGGATATAGACCAACCAGGCGTCTGGATCATCGATGGCTTCCGATGGATCCTGACTAGATAGCCATGTATTGTTGTCTAAATGATATTCATTTTGCTGAACTTTTCTGTATTGCGCGCTATCGATAGGCCAAGGTCGAAGGCCCAGTGTGTCTAATTGTATATCCAGCAGCGCCTGGTAAAACAAAAGATGTTGACAGCATTTCCATCCAGTCGATTGGGCAATGAAAGTCGATGCCACCCTCTCACCATAAGCTCTAAGCAATGCCTGGTAACCAGCATTATCGGTAGGCACACCGATAAGTGTTGGCGTTGGTAGAAATATATCTGGTCCGTCTTCTAAACGTGATAATGGTTCAATCAGCTCAAGCATCGATTGTGGATCGGAAACTAGATTTACATAAAGTCTAATTTCGCCTGAACAAAGCAAGCCCTCTAATTGGTTGCATGCACCTGCCAAAACGCTTTCTAAATCAGCCGCTAAACGTCGGCCTAAATCTTCATCACGTTCTGGAAATGTTACTTCAGCAAATCTACCGTTAACTCTGATTCTGTCTCCCCAAAATTCAATGTCCGGCGGCGATAAAAGCCACCGGTCATCACTTCGGCGATATACTACTGTTTGCTGAAGATTTATGATTTGTTCCCGATTGCTAAAAGAAACAACTTCATATTCTTGAGAAACCGTTACTTCGGCTTGATTCAGGTCTGTTGAAAGGGATATGGCTACATCGCCTGGCAAGTTATCCGGAAGCCAGGATAAGCCGATAGCAGAACGGTCAAACAATTGTTCTAGATCGAGCAATTGCAATTGCATCTCTGTCCATGATGGATCTCTGCCAGAAAGCACGGACACGAGTATTTCTTTATCTGATTCTTGGGAAGCAGCCATCACGATAGCATGGCTTGCCATGATATCTTCCTCAACTGTAGATGTAGTCTGGTTTAAGTATTTGCCAACTTGACGGAAGCCCAGCAAAGCTCCCAGGAGGACGACTAGAGCCATTAGTATAGCAATCGTCACCGGCCGACTGATAGGAGAGTTTCGCGACCGGTCGTTGTTTTCCAACAAGGGCTCATTCCAGTGTTTTTCGTCTTCCGTCTGCCAGTCAAAGTTCTTTGGCATGATACAAATAAACTACTCTTTAGTTGTGAATCCTAATTGTCATACAGATACTTGTATACGGATTGGCCGGTATAGATACGTTCAATATAAGCCCTTGTCTCGGCAAAATCAACGGTTTCAATATATGCATCAATATCACCGGCAACTTGCCCATACCACCTAGCCGCATTTCCAGGGCCCCCGTTGTAGGCAGAAAGTGCAGCAGCAACATCACCATCGAAGGAGTCTAGCTGCTGGTCCAAATAATATGCGCCAAATGCGATTCCAACATAAGGTCTAAATAGATCTTCATTATCATAATCTTGCCAACCCAGTCGCTGAGCAATGTAGGCCCCGGTATCTGGGATCACCTGGCTTAAGCCTTGGGCAGCAGCATTCGATTGGGCAATACTTTCAAAAAGACTTTCCTGGCGTATAAGAGCAAACATTAAAAGTGGATCGAACCCATAATTATCAGCTTCTGCTAAAACCAAATCAGCATAATGTATTGGATACGCCAGCTTAGCAATATATTTTGGCGCCCCGAATGCATCCACTCCAGCATTTCGCATGATAGATGTCGCTGCCAGAATAGAAGAGCGGTAGAGGCCAAGGTCGCGAAGGAATAACGCGAGCTGGTAACTGGCCAACGAATCATCTGAATAATCTTCCCTCAGACTCTCAAGTTCGCGCTTCGCCTCCTGATACAATCCTAGTCGCCATAGTTTTTGGCCGCGGAGTAGCCTGCCGTCGGCCGCTAGATCCAGTGATAAGCTTCTGATATCAACATCGGCTTCCACGCCTTCCAATTCGCGTAACCACTCCTCTGCCAAATCCTGCTCGTCCACGTCGCCAATTAGATCAATATCATCAGGAGCTTCAAATGGCGCAGTGTTGCTAGCTACATCTCGAACCCTGATGGCAAAGTAATCTTCAAATACAACTTGTGATGCTTGTTCTAAGATGGGATCCAATTCTTCTTCCGGTAGGGTTCTTAGAAGCCACAACAGTGAAGCAGCGCCAAATCGCCGGTTTTTATAAACTTCAGCACTCGTTTGCCAATAATTTTCAGCATCATCGCTTTCCCCGGATATCCAGGACAAATAGCCAGCCCGATATAATGATTCGGCCGCATCCTCGTGTTCTGGGTAAGCTTCAGCGAGATATTGGAAAGCCTCTATAGCCTCTCTTACATTTCCTGAATTCTCGTAAAGTGATGCAGCCCACCAGGCTGCAAATGGTGCGTCCGGTCCCTCTGGAAATCGTTCAAGATAGGCCAAATAATTATCAATCGCCTCAGCATAGAAGCCGGCTCTAGCCTGAAACTTTGCTATTTCAATGGTGCCGCGAGCGACGTCCTGGGATAACGATTGGCTAGCGCTAACCTGGCCTTCATCATTCGTTTCATCCCCTTCTTCAAGTTGTAATTGTCTCTGTGTTGCACTTACATATTCTTCTAATTGGGCAAGGGCAGCATCATAATTTCCTAACTGCTCATAAGACCAGGCTAAGTAAAGATGGACGTCTTCCCGATGCTCTGGATTGGCCTCAATGTAACGATTAAAAGCGGCAATAGCGGCATCATAAGCGTTCGCGTGAAAGTCGACGACTCCTCTTTGAAACTCGTCGACGTCAAAACCAGCATCGACCAAGGCCGACAGCGCTAGATAACTCTCATAGGCCTGAGGGTAATTCGTGACAGCATCCTGGTAGTATGAATATCCTGTATCCGTGTTTCCGGCAGCCAGCTCGGCTGATCCTGCTAAATAGGTTACTTCTCCTCGAGTGTTATCAGTTCTTGCCACATTGAGAATGGCATCATATTGGTCGATTGCCGCCGGGTAATTGGCCTCCTCCTCGTATAATTTGGCCAACGCTTTGCGGATTGAGACTTCAGTGAATCGCTCAGCCTCACCTTGAACAGCTGATTCGTATGCCCTGATCGCCTCGGACCTATCTTCCTGAATTAAGTAACATCTTGCGATCCTGGGCATGACATAGGCGACCATTTCCGGATTAGTCTCCAGGTAACGAAGGTAGGCCTCAATCGCATTTCCACAATCATTTTCGTAATCGTATGCCTGGCCCAAAAAGAAGTAAGCATCATCCCTCCCTGGTTCAATTCCAGCACCTGTACTATCTTCTTCGACTGGTTCCGATTTTGAAGCAGATATGGCCAAAAACTCCGAGAAATTATCGATAGCTTTCCCATTTTGACCATTGGCCAGTACAGCCTTCCCGAGCCCAAACAAAGCCTTTTCCATCTGGTCTGAACTCAGATCACTGCTCTGTAAGGCAGTTTCATATTGTTCCGCGGAAGAGTCGTAGTCGCCGATTTCTGATCTTTGTCCGGCGATGGCTATCCTTTGGGCGGGAATAGGAGTCGCGGTAGCAGGAGGAGCAACTGTAGCAATCGGGCTAGCCGTCGGCCGATCTGAAAAATCCTCCACGCCTTTAACCTCATCGGAAACTTTTGCCGCCATTGTGTTTGTGGGCAAACTTGGGATCAACGTCGGCGTTGGCACCGTTGAAGGTCTCAGCGAAATACCAGATTCTGTGGATTCCCGGTCGGTACTATCACAGGCGACTATTAAGAGGACGATCGCCAACAGAATTGAGAATTTATACATCATCCTCATTTGTCTTTTCAGTTGAGTCAACCGCTACAGGCTCCTCGGCTGACAAAAGACTCTTGTTTAGCTCGGATCCCTCACTAATCCTGTGCTCATCACCAATCTCTACTACCGGTTTCAATTCTGGTGCTTCCGTATCTCCTTCACCCTTGAGCAGGGTCAAGCCAAGGTAAAATGGCACTAATTGATTGATGCCTAACCATATGAACAGACCCATGAGTACCATTTGAGCAAGTTCTAATTGGCTGTCAATTTGTGACTGTGTCAGCCTAAGTAAATCACTCGTTTCGGTTGTCAATCGAATATACTCTTCAAGTAAGGGATCAATTTCTGCAACTGTAGCATTGATTTGATCCATGTCCCCGGAAATGACTTCGAGATTCTGTCCAATCACGCCCAGATTCTCATTTGCAATTTCAAGGTTGGCTTCCAAGGAACGCAGCTCATCAGGTATGCCGTCTAGACTCGTTCCCAAAATCAGTACAGTTTCATCCAGAGGTTCCTGGGGTTGGTAATTGATACCCAAATCAAAATCGATAGGAATTCCAAATATCCTGCGATCTACCTTGAAGGAATTTAGGACTCGAAGTGTGTCATCAATCGCCCCAGCCGCCTCAGCAACATCCGGAATAGCGGATTGAACCGAATCGAGACTTTCTGGAACGTCGCCAGTCGCCACCTGTGTCACCTGAGCCAGCAACGGCTGTGTTGAACTTAGCGTCGTTGACACATTCAGCGCCGTTTGCCCCACCGTATCTAAACTACTGCCAACTTGATCGACTGTCGCCTTTGTTAATAGCAAGGTCTCCTGTACGTTGTCCAGTGTATCGGCCGTCAACTGCAAAGATTGCCCCAAGCCAACGCCAAACCCATCGATTGCGCGTTGGCCAACGATAATTCCACCAAAACTTAA
>JAHEJP010000257.1 GCA_024638855.1 Chloroflexota bacterium | reverse complement strand
TCATCGTTAGCACTCCGTTGGGGTTGTCTGTCTTTTATATCTATTGACTTCTGAGTGCGCTGTTAACTTTATAGCTGAAAATTGTTATTCTGAATGGCGTTAACGGAATGAGGAATGCCTGAAACCTTACTCAGAAAAGTGCGTTTAGTTCTAGCGTAGGCTATAGGGATTCCTCCCTTCGGTCGGAGCAACTTTTACAAAAACCTTTTTAACATCACACTCAGTAATCTGTTATCAATTCTTCAGGAACGATCGTCTTCAGCGGCGATTACGTTACCTCATATAGTACTCGATATTGGTCGCTTCGCTTAGCTCTTTTCCCGGAACTTAAAGCCGTGGTAATATGTCCTTGTCGCGCGTTTGCCCATTCAGCGCGTGAGGTTCTCTGTGAAGGGAACTCGTATGGATGAGATGGACAAAACTCTGCTGGCGACCAAGCTTTATCTGCCGCCGCAGCGGCCGAATCTGGTCTTGCGGCCGCGTTTGATGGCTGTGCTTGAAGGGGCCCTGGGCCAGGGGCATGGTCTCATCCTCGTCTCGGCCAAGGCTGGCTCAGGAAAGACGACGCTGGTGAGCGAGTGGCTGCACCAGCAGGAGCGGCCGGCCGCCTGGCTTTCCCTCGACGCAAGCGATAACGATCCACGACGGTTTTTCAGCTATCTGATCGCGGCGCTAAGGCGACTGGATATCATGGTGGACCAGGCCGCCCTGAGCCAGCTGGAAATGCAGCAGCTGCCGCAGGTTGAAACCTTTGCGACCGTTCTGATCAACGAGATCGTTACCAGCTCAACGCCCTTCCTGCTCGTCCTCGACGACTATCATCTCATCCAAAACGAATGGATCCATCAGGCGATTGGCTTCCTAGCCGAACACCGACCGCCCGAGATGCACCTGGTCCTGCTCACTCGCGTCGATCCACCGCTCTCCCTGGCCCGCTTGCGCGGCCGGGGCCAGATGACCGAGATCCGGGGCGAAGATCTACGCTTTACGGTCGAGGAGGCGACCCAGTTTCTTAACGAGGTGATGGAATTGGACCTGCCTTCAAAAGCGATCGCTACCCTTGAAGGACGGACGGAGGGCTGGATTGTGGGCCTGCAAATGGCGGCCATATCGATGCAGGGCCGAAAGCAAGCGGAAGATCTGACCGCCTTCATCGATGCGTTTGGGGGCACGAACCGTTTCATCCTGGATTACTTATTAGAAGAGGTGCTCGGCCAACAGTCGCCGGCTATTCAGGATTTTTTACTGGATAGCTCCATACTGGCGCGCATGTGTGGCAGCTTGTGCGATGCCGTGCATTTCGATGGCGCCAAAGTGGCTGTTAGCCCGGCAGAAAGCGGCCCAGGCGCTATGGCAGCCGACCAAAGTGAAGTCCCTGGAGCGAAGGCGGACATCGAGATGGTCCTTAATCAGGGTAGCCAGCCCATCCTGGCCCAACTGGCGCGGGCTAATCTATTCGTGGTGTCCCTCGATAATGAACGGCGATGGTATCGCTATCACCATCTATTCGCCGACTTATTAAAAAGCACATTGAGACAGCGTAAAGCGGCCGAAGAAATTCGCCAACTACACCGGCGCGCCAGCCAGTGGCATCAAGAAGAGGGATACCTGGAAGAGGCCATGATCCACGCCATGGCTGCAAAAGACTATGAACGCGCGGCCTCGATGATCGATGAGAATATCGTCATCATGCTCTCGCGAAGCGAGGGACCCGTCCTGTTAGGCTGGATGGAGAAACTTCCCCAAGAGTTCGTCTACGGCCGACCCTGGGTCGACGTTTATCGGGCCTACACGTTGGCTCTGAGCGGCCGGCCGGATGAGGCTGATGCCTTACTCGCGGATGCCGAGCGGCGGATCAATCTGGATACGTCCCGAGCCTCGGAGCTCATGGGTCATATCGCGGCCATTCGGTCCTATACCGCCAATCTTTGGGGCGATAAGGAGAGGGTCATCGAAATGGCGGCTTTGGCCGAAAAATATCTGCCAGAGGATCATCTGATCGCCCGGGGTATGACTGCCTATGCCCTGGCGGTTACTCATTTCGCCGATGACGACATGGAAAGCGCCAGCCGGGCATCGATGGAGATGCTTAGGATCGGCAAAAAACTCGACCGGCTGCTCATGATCGTTACGGCGTTCTGTGACCTGGCATCCATGAAAAAAGTGAGGGGGCAGCTTCACCCGGCTGCGGATTATTATGAGAGAGCGCGTCGATGGATGGTGAGGAAAAACGGCCTGGATTCGCGGGTGCGTTCCGCTTATGAGGCCGGATTGGCCGATCTGTTGTACCGGATGAACAGGCTCGATGAGGCTCATGAACATGCGCTGACCGGGATCGCCTACTGCCAGCGATTCGACGTGCCCAGCGAACAAGTATCGGCCAGAATCACCTTGATGCGCCTCTTTCAAGCACAAGGCAACTCGGAGGGCGCCCTGGCTGCTCTACGAGATGCCGAGCAAATCATGGAGAGCTACCAACTGCGGCTGTCAATGAAGATCGAGCTTATGACGGCACGGGTGGTGCAATGGCTGGCGGTCGGCGATACGGTCACCGCCAGCCGTTGGGCTGAGGCGTTCGACGGCGGCTCGGAACGGGAGCAACTAGCGTTGGCGCAACTGTTGCTGGCGAAAGGGGACTCGGCCGGCGCACAGGATTTGCTGGTCGGGCAGCGGGAGGCGGCCGAGGCGGGTGGGCGGACCGGCCGGTTGATGGCCATACTGAGTTTGTTAGCCATGGCCCTCGAAGCGCAAGGCTTGTCCATTGAGGCGGATGAGATACTGATTCAGGCGCTCTCTTTGGCCAGGCCAGAAGGGATTGTTCGTCCCTTCTTGGATTTAGGAGAACCCTTCTACAAATTGCTGGCGCGGCATACAGAGCAGAGCGAACGGGTCGATGCCCAGGGACCTGGCAAGACAGGATCTGGCGCGATACGCCGCACAACGAGCTACGGCCGTGATCTGCTGGATAGTTTTCAAAATGATAGAAAGTTGTACCGGTCATCGGACCTGTCTGCTTTCTCGCCTTCGCTTGACGAGGGGTTGAAGGACCCGCTGACTGAGCGTGAGTTAGAGGTATTACGTTTGCTCGCCGAAGGCCACACGAACAATCAGATCGCCGGCCGGTTGATAGTCGCCCCTAGCACGGTCAAACAACACTTGAAGAACATCTACAGCAAGCTCGATGTACATAATCGGACCCAGGCCGTGGTTCGCGGGCGCGAACTCGATTTGCTTTAGGGGCCTCTTTCACGGCCAGGTGCCGAAGAGCGTCTGGCTTTTTCCCCCACTTTTCTAAATATCCCCCATGGGATTCCCCTTTTGGGGAATGACATCCCGTGGGTTGAATCGTAAACTGATGTCGTATTAAGGCGAATCTAGGCGCTTGTTTTGGATGGTGGGAACAGGAGATGACTAACGAGCAAGATATTGAGCAAAAGAGCCTTTACCACATCCGGGTGAAGGGTGTATTGGATGAAAAGTGGACCAATTGGTTCGACGGCTTTGTGATGACATCCAGGAACGATGGCGAAACGCTGTTAAGCGGTCATGCGCCGGACCAAGCGGCGTTACATGGTGTGTTGGCCGCGATACACAGCCTGGGGTTGCCTTTGCTGCTGGTGTTGCAAACCGAATGCCCATGCAGCAGTAAAAACTGTTCGCTGCGTGGACGATGCCAGGAATGTCTTGCTCATCATGCCACCGGTGGAAAATTACCTTTCTGCTTCAGGGCGAGGACCCGCTGGAATAAACAATTGTCGAAAATCAGATGAAAGGAGCAGCTGCAATGATTCGTGAAAGAGAAATAGGCGCCCACCCGGGCGACGAAATGCAAATAGAAGAGGCGGAAGCTAAAGAAGTGGATTCGTACCGTTTTCTCAACCGGCCGACCAAAAAAATGGTCCAGACCTGGATCGATATGGAAACGTCGCGAGAGTTTCCACGGGAAATACCGTGGACGCCACTGTCCCAACCGCTGGCGGAGAGCACCATCGCCTTGATCACTTCGGCCGGCCTGGCGCTCAAGACAGACCGGCCTTTTGACCAGGAAGGGGAGAGGCGGAACCCCTGGTGGGGCGATCCTTCCTACCGTGTTCTGCCCCAGGACGTGACGGAAGAGGATGTCAAACTCTATCACCTGCATATCCATCCTCGGATTGCAGAGCAAGACTTGAACACCTTTTTCCCCGTGCAGCGACTGCTGGAGCTTGAGGCAAGTGGTGAGATCGGGCGCTCGGCCGCCAATCACTACTCCTTCATGGGCTATATCCTGCAGCCACAGCTACTTTTGGAAGAAAGTACGCCGGCCATAATCCGGCAAATGAAGCAGGATGGGGTGAATTTGGTTGTTCTGGTCCCGGGCTGACCGGTCTGTTGCTGGTCTGTAGGACTGGTGCAGAGAGAAATCGAGTCGGCTGGCATGAGCACGATCACGCTGTCCGGTATCCCCGATCTGACGGCCGCGGTGAGTGTGCCGCGGCTGGCAGCCATCGAGTATCCACTAGGCTACCTGTTGGGTCAGGCTGGCGATCGCCAGGGCCAAAGAGCCGTCCTGCGCTCGACGCTGCAGGCCCTTGCGACGATAACGGAGCCGGGCAGCGTCGTCCACCTGCCGTTTGAATGGCCCGCCTCGGCCGGCCGGGTAAATGCCAATCCCCCGCAGACGCCGCCCATTGTCAGGTACTTGATGCGGCACCCCTGGCATATTCCCAACTTTTTATCGCGTGATGTCCCATGTCCGTAGTCGGAAGAAGTGACGGCTCAGCGGCTTTGTTATTGGTTGTTGATGACAGAACTCGGAAAAAGGCACAGGAATAGCTGGCTTCGCCGATTTATCTTTTTCTAGGGATCGGGAGCATATCGGCTCGGTATATTATGGAGGCGACAAATAATCACATCTTCCTCGGCGACGGCCGTAGGCTTGGTTATGCCAAATATGGCGATCCCCAGGGCCAGCCGCTGATCTACTTTCACGGTTGGCCAAGTTCGCAGCTCGAAGCCAGGATGGTGGAACCCACCGCGCTGCGACCGCACATGCGCATCATTGCACCCGACCGCCCTGGATTTGGACTCTCTGATTTTAAACCCGGTCGTAAATTGGCGGATTGGCCGGACGATGTGATCGAACTAGCTAACGCGCTGGAACTGGAACGCTTCGCCATCATGGGATTTTCTGGCGGGGGCCCTACGCGGTCGCCTGTGCCCTGAAGATACCCCAGCGTTTGAGGGCCGCCGGCATTATCAGTGGCACTGGGCCGGCTGATGCTCCTGACGCCGCTGTGGTCTGTCTCCTCGAGATGCTCAGAGGGCACCCAGCCACCCCAACTTTCTCGCTCGCACTGATGCAACAATTCCCGATGATGCCTCTGGCGGCGGGTCCACTCCGGCAATCACCTCCTTCGTCAATCGGCTGCCCCATCTGAGCCGGGCGATTGTGCATGGCAATGATTCTTTTCAAGAATGAATCTTTCCAGGAATGATTCTTTCCAAGAATTAGCAACAGGCTGCGGATCAATGACCCGCAGCCTGCGTAATGACTTAAGTCATCTCTTGTAGCGACAGGCGATCAGAAACTAATCCGGTTCAATCTCCCAAAGCCTGGAAGATGCCAAAAGCCATCTCTGTATTGTCGAGGTATTTGCCAAATGCAGGATCGAACTCGTTGGCATAAGGAGTAAACAGCCTGCCAGCGTCACCCTTGGCAAAGAATGGCACCAGGCTGTTGGTATGATCGCCGCTGTGCCATTCCATGCCGGGTAGATAGCCGGCGCCGTTATTGACAATGGGGAACCAGTTTGGATCTGATCCAGGGCCGGTCAGATAACCGGTTTCATGATCACTGGTCACGATGACCAGCGTTTCACCCCAGTTGCTATTTTCCTTGACCCAGCCGACGACCGCTTCCACGGCTTTGTCAAAGTCATTATGCTCTTCGATCATACGCCCGGATTGATTGGCATGACTGGCCCAATCGACGGCACCACCCTCGACCATAAGGAACAGGCCGTCGGGATCGTCGTCCAGGATGTTGAGGGCTGCCTTGGTCATCTCCTCCAATGTCGGCACCGTTTCGATGAGCGGCACCACATAGGGATCGGCATTTCCGTCCCCGCTTCGGTTTGACTGAAGCGTCTGGTAAACCTGAGCCGTGCCCAGAACGCGCTTGGGCGTCGGGCCTTCCATCAAGGCCTGGAACTCGTCACGAGTCTGGATAAGGACCCAAGGATCGTCGATGCCATCGCCGTCGGCATCGCCGCCGGCCGTTCCGGCTAACAGGTCATCCCAGGTAGTTTTGCCACCCACGTACTTGAAGGTATTGGGGGTATCTTTAGGTGTGCCATCGGCATCATACCAGGGATGGCCGGCGCCCATGACTACGTCGGCCGCGCTGTCGTAGACCATCTCCACGCCGATTTCTGCATAGTTATTACGGCTTATATTATGGGCCACAAAGCCGGCCGGCGTGGCATGAGTCCATTCGACACTGGTGATCACGCCGGTGGACTTGCCCTTCGCTTCAGCTGCATCCAGGATGTGCTGCAGCGGATTCATATCCATGTCAACGCCGATGGCACCGTTATAAGTCTTCACGCCAGTGGACATGGTGGTGGCGGCCGCCGCCGAGTCCGTATAGCACTCACTCACGTAAGCGAAGTCGCTCCAGGCATCTATGGGATCATATCCCTGGCCATAGCATGATTCGTCTACTTCATAATCCATATAGGTGCTCATGGCAAAACGAAATGGGAAACGATTATAGACTTGGCGAACTTCTTTACCCTCTTGGTAGAAGCTGGCAGCGTCGACATGGTTGAAACCCCTACCGTCGGCGATCAAGACGATGATGTTTTTTGCAGGGGGCTTACCTTTGCGGGCCGCCGGCGCAGAAAAAGCTACCGTTAAATTGAGCGCTCCAATCAGAACGCCTAGCAAGAGAAGATAGCTTATTACCTTAATCATCTGTTTTCTTCTGGTGAACATTTATCTCCCTCCATAGATATGGGCTCTGACGTCAATAACGAAAATCAAGGAGCAAACAAACAATCGTTTAACAGATCCCGACATCACCTCCCTTGGCGGCTGCCCTTGCTGGGCCAAACAATACGTAATCAACTCATTGGTTTGACCGGCAAGGCAGGTAGAATTTTCCCTTAAAGTTTGCAAGCGAACCCCCTTAATAAAGTCATTGTACAATTTTTCACAATTGGCCGATCTGTGAGTTAATTATCCTTTAACATTTCGGCTGCTTTCGGTTCCCGATGGGATATTTAACTGCATGCCAATGCAGAAGCCGGTTATGGTACAAGCCTCCAGCAGCGGGCCGGCCCCGGCCGATCACGCCCCCGATGTCAACAATAACATTATTTGTCCGCCTGACTTGATTTGCTTTACCTAGAATTACCCCCCATCTCCGCTACCAGATCCCGGGTACCAGCCGGTAACGAACCTTGCCGGTATATTCCTCATAGCCGTCGAGTTCTGCCGACAAAGTCTTGTCTTCCAGCGCCGCCCGGATGATGAAGCTGATGACGACCAGGACGGCCGGGATGTATGCCCACAGCGAGCCCAGTACCAGGGGCGTTGCCAATGAGCTGAGCGCCCAACCACTATAAGCAGGATGGCGCACAAAGGCGTAAGGTCCCCCTGTGGCTACAG
>JAHEJP010000256.1 GCA_024638855.1 Chloroflexota bacterium | reverse complement strand
GGTGAAGTCAGTCTATTTAGTTCCGCGGTTCAAGATAACCAGGTTCGGCAAAGTGTTGGGCTTGGAACACCTGGACCTTAACTGTTGGGGGGGAAGCTCTAAGCTCCTGGCTGGGGATTCCGGCTTTCTGAGCGATGGCTTCTAGAAACCGGGTTGGACCGGGTAGTCGTTTCCATACCTGAGGTAACAAAAGCGCCCGTTTTTGACCTAGCGTTAGCATGACGCCATCAATATCTACCCGTAGTTTGCCGATAAGATCATCAAAATCCTGATAGGAAACAATCTGGAAAGGCGTCAATACGGTCACTTCCAGCCGGATATCGTCCAATTCTGTTTTTTCGACGGGAGCGAAACGAAAATCTTGGGCGGCGGCGACCGCATTCTGGGCTACATCTTCGGCTAAGGGAATCCGCGCCAGAGTATGTCCGATGCATCCTCGCAACCGGCCGTTGTTGGTCAGCGTGACGAAAGTTGCCCCAAACTCCTTAAGTTCTGGTGGCAACAGCGTTAAATCGGGCGAATCATGATCGTTGTCGAGGATATATTTTTCCAGACTCTGCCTGGCAATGTGGACGATAAATCGGCCATTCTCCTCGTCAAGTATTTTTATTTGGCTGCTCATGGCGCTAAAGTTTCCCTATTCATAAGTGAGCGATCTGACTGAGCCATCATCAAGACAGAGTTAGGCTCACCGGGCAGTGATCAGATCCGTAAACATCGGCATGAATATCCGCAGTGACGACTCGGGGAGTTAGGTCAGGACTGATGAAGAAATAATCCAACCGCCAACCCACGTTGCGTTCCCGGGCACCTCCAATGTAACTCCACCAGCTATAAGCGCCTTCTTTATGCGGATTTAAGGCCCGATAGGTATCCACATAGCCCTCATCAATAACAGCGTCGATCCAGGCCCTCTCCTCCGCTAGAAAGCCGGTTGTATTTTTATTTTGTTTCGGCCGCGCCAGATCAATTTCCCGGTGCGAAGTATTGATATCACCGCAGAAGATTACTGGGATGTTTTTTTCCCGGAGATTGTTGCAGTAAACAAGAAAATCTCGCTTATAGGCCATTTTGAAAGGCACCCGATGATGATCGCGGCTGCCATTTGGAAAATAGGCGGCGATCAAGGTGAATTGGCCATAATCGGCGACGATAGTTCTGCCTTCCGCATCGTACTCATGTATTCCCAGGCCTATCTGTACCGATTTGGGCTCTAGCTTGGAATAAAGGGCGACCCCACTGTATCCTTTTTTCTCGGCCGAAGCCCAATAGGTGTTGTAGCCTTCTGGCCGGCGAAGTGCAGTAGCTAGTTGATCAGGATGGCACTTGGTTTCCTGAAGCGCCACGACGTCGGGACTTTCCCGGTAGAGCCAATCTAAGAATCCCTTTTTTTGGGCCGCACGGAGCCCATTAACGTTCCAACTGTAGAGGATCATGACACCCTTTAGTTTATCATAGGTTTTAGTAAGATCCCCGACATATATTTGCCCCATGATGGATGCGCAGTGGCATTTTATGGGTTTGCTTGATCCAATCAGGAAACTGCCAATGAGAGCAGCAACAAATCGGCTGATTCGATAACTTGTAGGATGCCATCCAGGGTGCGGGTGCTGCGATGTCATCAATGGCGACGTAGTCGGCCGAAAAAGTCAAGCTGATCATAGGCCGTACTTGGAGGTCGTCCTAATCGTTAGTAACAACAATCCCGATTTTAAGTTGACAGTTAAATATTATAATATTATAATAATATTAGTTTTTGCCCCAATTTTCGAACTCTTAAACCAGCCATAGTGAAATGTATCCAAAATACAGGGTAGAAGAACTCAACCGTAAAAGCAAGGTCCCACTATACCACCAACTATATGAGATTTTACGTGGCTACATCATTCGTGGTGAATGGCAGCCCGATACGATGATTCCTCCGGAATCGGAACTCTGTAACGTTTATGAAGTCAGTCAAATCACTGCCAGGCAAGCACTCGACAAATTAGTTAATGATGGCTTGATATATCGTCAACGTGGTAGGGGTTCATTCGTATCCCAACCGGCCATCGAGACGAGTTTGACTCGAATCATTAGCTTTACGGAGGATATGCAACAGCGCGGTTTTTCGGCTGGAAGCCAGATGTTCTTCTCCGGGGTGATCGGAGCCTCTCAAGGACTGGCGGAGAACCTACAGGTTGAACCTGGTGAAGAGGTAGCTCAAATTCACCGATTGAGATTTGCTGATGGTGAGCCATTGAGCATAGAAAAAGCCAGTCTGGTTCACAGGTATTGCCCAGGTGTGCTTGATGGGGACTATGAAACGAATTCATTGCGTGAAATCTTGCGCGATCAGTTTGGAATCCGGTTGGTACGAGCTCAACAAAGCATTCGGGCGTTGAGCGCCAACAATGAGCAAGCCAAACTGCTGCTGATTAAACCCAATGCACCCCTACTTAGTATCGATAGAATATCATATACACAAGATGACGTGCCGCTCGAATACTTGCAGATTTTTTACCGCGCTGACCGTTATATATTACACGCAGAGCTTCAGGGATGAATCTTTTTGGACAGAGTTTCTAGTATGAATGCAACGGCAGATAAAGTGGATGTAGTTTGTTTGGGCGAGCTGCTAGTCGATATGTTTCCGGCCGAACAAGGTAAACGCCTGGCCGAAGTTTCAGCATTCCGGCCAAAACCGGGTGGAGCGCCGGCCAATGTCGCCGTCAGTCTTTCCCGGCTGGGGATGAAGAGCGCGTTTGTTGGCAAGGTTGGCGACGATGCTTTTGGCCACCATTTGGCCCAAGTTATTCTCCAGGAGGGCGTCGAAACGCGAGGGGTGCGATTTGACGATGATGCGAGAACGACGCTTGCCTTTATCGCCAGTCCCGATCCACATACGGCCGAGTTTCTGTTTTATCGTAATCCAGGCGCGGATACGCGCTTGAGAATTGACGAACTTGATACAGAATTACTAGCTAATACAAAAGCTTTCCATTTCGGATCCCTCAGTTTAGCCGAGGATCCGATCCGAGGAGCTGTCACCGAGGCCATCGAGGTAGTCGCCGGCGAAAAAGGCATGATTTCCTTCGACGTCAATTATCGGCCGACGCTTTGGTCCCGGCCGGAGACTGCTTACGAGCAGGTCATGGCGGTTATTCCACGCGTAAACCTGCTAAAGGTTAACGAAGTTGAACTTGAATTGCTTACTGGCGAGAAGGATCCTGAAATCGGAAGCGAGAAACTACTGGAATTGGGGCCTGAATTATGTGTGATTACGGCCGGCGCTTCCGGCAGTTATTTCCGAGTAGCCAATGGCTTTGATTACGTGGCAGCATTTCCTGTTAAGACGATTGATGCGACGGGGTGTGGCGATGCTTTTGTCGCCGGACTCTTGTCCCGACTCATTTCGTCAGGAAACTGGCGTGATCAGGTTTCCGGGGAAACGATGAAGAATAACCTGACCTATGCAAACGCCGTTGGCGCTTTGACGGCCCTGAAACAAGGCGTTATCCCGGCATTACCAACTGCTGAAGCTGTTACAGGATTTTTGGCTGAACAGCCAAATTGGAGAAAAACCTATGAGTGATACAACTTTGACAAACGTCGATCTTGATGCCCTGAATGAAATTGCCAGGGATCTCAGGTTAGACATCTTGGATATGACTGCCATGGCTGGTTCTGGCCATCCATCGAGCTCATTTTCTTCGGTGGAGATTGTTACCGCCTTGTTTTTTGGCGGTATATTAAGCTACCGGCCTGATGATCCCTGGTGGCCTGATAGGGACCGATTCATCATGAGTAAAGGCCACGCAGCGCCATTGCTTTACGCGGCTTTGGCCAGGGCAGGTTACTTTGAAAGAGAGTTAATCTGGACACTGCGCCAGGTAGATAGCCCAGTTCAAGGCCATCCAATCCAAGGCATGTTGCCAGGCATCGAAGCGACGACCGGTTCTCTGGGCCAGGGTCTTTCCTTAGGAGTTGGCCATCTGCTTGGCGGCCGGCTAAGTGACTCGGAATTTTGGGTCTATGTCCTCTTAGGTGATGGCGAGTGCGAAGCAGGACAGATTTGGGAAGCGGCCATGGCGGCCTCGCATTTTAAGACAAATAAGCTGGTCGCCATCTTAGATTACAACAAATTCCAGGAAACAGGCCCAATAAGCCGGGAAATGGCCTTGGAACCATTGGTAGAGAAATGGCAGGCCTTCGGCTGGTCCGTTTTCGAGGTTGACGGTCATGATATCGGGGCAATCTTAAAAGCGCTTAATGGTGCCAAAGATCTCGAGCAAAAGCCCACGATTTTGATCGCCCATACGATTAAGGGCAAAGGTGTCTCTTTTGTTGAAGAAGACTTCACTTATCACGGGCGAGCTATCCTTGGAGAGTTGACCGAAAAAGCAAGGGAGGAAATACGATGGGCTTAGGTGAAAGAGCGGGATTGAAAGCAAGTAAACCAATGAGGGACGTTTATGGCGACGCATTACTGGCGGTTGCCACCGAAAACCCCAAGGTGGTTGTACTGGATGGCGACTTGGGCAATTCTACAAAAGCGGAAAGGGTGCGCCATGCTTTTCCCGAGCGATTTTTTAATATTGGTATCGCGGAAAGTAATCTAGTCGGCATCGGCGCCGGAATGGCCGCCGCTGGCTATATTCCCTGGATAACCAGTTTCTCCTCCTTCTTGTTGTGCAATGCTTATGACCAGATCCGGTTGTCGATTGCCCTGGGAAACGTTAACGCCAAAATCTTGGGAAGTCATGGCGGCATTACCTTGGGCAAAGACGGGCCGACCCAAATGGGAATTGAAGATTTGGCCTTGATGGGTGGCTTACCGACGATGACCATCCTGGTACCCAGCGATCCCAGTTCGATGCATGCGGCCGTAAGGGCGGCGACAAAGCATGTTGGCCCGGTATTCCTGCGCTCAAGCCGGGTAGCGATGCCTTTCATTTATGATGAAGCGGATTGCCCGTTTGAAATCGGCAAAGCCAATACTGTTCGTCAGGGCAGCGAATTGGCAATCATCGCCTGTGGCATCATGGTGGCTACCGCCTTGGATGCAGCGGCCGAGCTGGCAGAAGAGGGTGTTGAGGTTAGAGTGATCGATCTGCATACCATCCGACCCATGGACGAAGAAGCCATCACCGCGGCAGCCCGGGAAACCGGGGCCATCGTCGTTGCCGAAGAACATCTGTTACAAGGTGGTGTTGGCAGCAATGTGGCGCGCATTGTAGCGGCTAGTCACCCGGTCCCCATGCGGTTTGTTGGTTTAGCGGATGTATATGCGGAATCGGCTGATCCGGCCAACCTGCTTCGGAAGTACCATCTAACCGCGGCCGATGTCATTGCCGCTTCAAAGGAAGTTCTAGCCGCCAAGAATAGCTAATAGAAACAGAACTTCTCCTGAAATAAGTAAAAAAAACTAAGATATCGCCTTGGTATTAGGAGACGACGTGATCTACGACGAACTGAAACAGTTGGAAATTAAAGGAAAGCCGATCCATGTTGGCGCCAGCGGCACTGGTTGGATGGGAAGTGGATTTGTCGCTCAAATGGCCTCAGTTCCAGGCATGGAATTGGTGGTACTGGTCGATGCTGATATTGGTGCAGCGCGAAATGCTTTCCTGGCGGCCGGGATTCCTGCCGTCGATATTGTTGAAGCTACATCTCTGGGCAAAGCTGAAGATGCCGTGAGGGCTGGAAAACGCGTGATTACGGGAGATATGGCCCTGGCTTCGCAGATAAAGAGCATTGACGTTGTGACGGACGTTACACCATCTCCTGCTTCTGGTGCTGAGATGGCTTACCAGGCAATACAGCATGGCAAGGATGTCGTGCTGATCAATATCGAAGCGGATGTTACTGTAGGCCGGGAATTAAAAAGGATTGCCCGGGAAGCAGGCGTGATTTATACGGTTTCTTCAGGGGACGAGCCCGGTTGCTTAATGGAGCTCTATGATTTTGTCCGAACCTTGGGCTTTGAGGTGATTGTCATTGGCAAGGGAAAAAACAATCCCTTGAATCCAAAGGCGACCCCTGAAACGGTGGCTGAATCGGCCAGGCGAGCCAACAAAGATGCTTATCAGACCGCATCTTATGTGGATGGCTCAAAAACGATGTTTGAGATGACATGTGCCGCAAATGCAACCGGATGCCGGCCGATGCAAAGAGGGATGGTTGGACCGGAGGCCAACCTGGATTCTGTCTCCCAGATTTTCGCCTTGGAAGAGGATGGTGGGATTACCAAGTCTCCCGATACCGTCGATTTCGTCCAGGGCACCGCTATGGCAGGGGGAGTCTTTGTTACAGTGCGCGTTAGGAATCAACGTATACGAGAGGATCTGCAATACCTCAAGGTAGGCAGCGGAAAGTACTTCACTTTCTTCCGTCCTTATCACTTATGGTTCATCGAAGCGCCCATCTCTATTGCCAGAGCTCACCTGTATAAACAGACGACGCTGGTGCCGCTTGATAAGCCAGTGGCCGAATCGATGACGGTTGCCAAACGGCTCTTAAAAACTGGCGAGCAACTGGATGGTTTTGGAGGTTATACCTTTCACGGTGTGATGGATACTGCGGCCGAAGCCCGGCGACTGAATGCGCTGCCGACTGGATTAGCACCTGGTGCGACTATCGTTCACGATGTTCAAGAAGGTGATATTGTTACCTGGGATGATGTAATACTTGACGAGGAAAGCACGATAGTAAAACTAAGGCGCCATCAAGATCAACGGTAGTTAAGCAGACAGGAATTTTCTTCTTGGACAACGAATGAGGTCGGAACCTAGCGAGATGTTCTGATTCTGGAAACCTTCAATTGTCCCAATTGAACGAGATACAAAGTGCCTGCTTGCTGCAACAGCCGGTATTTTTTATGGGAGCCTGTCCTAAGCGCATAAACTCGCACATTTTGGACATAGTATCGCACACTAATACTGATACACTGGGATCTATGAACAAGCTGCCATTTTTTGACCAAACTGTTAGTTTGGGCCGGACTAACCAACTGGTTTCGCTCCCGTTATCTGACAGGTCATTCGTGCACTCGATACACTCTGGCTGAGTGGATAAATTCCTGAATATGGTTTAACAATGAGGTGAGGGCGGAACCTTTCGTTTGAACCTAGACCTAAGGATCGTCGGTTAATAAAAAGCAACAAAGACGGCTTGCTTCGTGGGAGATGGCGATATGAACGAGGTTGAAAAAACGACTTCTTATCCTTGGCTAAAACAATACGATAGGGGTATTCCCCATTCATTGCAACCGTACCCAGAACAAACTTTGCTAGATATTTCGGCCGAAAGCGCCAATATGCGTCCGGATCATCCGGCTATGATCTTCAAAGGGGCGAGGATATCCTACTCTGAACTTGAAAGACTTAGCGATATTTTTGCGGCGGCCCTGATCGATCTGGGAATAAAAAAAGGAGACCGGATCGCATTGATGTTGCCGAATTGCCCCCAATTTGTAATTTGCCAATTTGGGGCCTGGAAAGCCGGGGCAATTGTCGTACCCCTTAACCCATTCTACACACCTTCTGAACTTGAGCATGGTTTGAAGGAAGTCGAGGCCAATACCGCCGTCGTCTTGACACCTTTCTATGAAAAACTCAAGTCAATCCAATTAAATACAAGCCTTGATTTCTTTATTCTTACCAATATCAAGGAGTACTTGC
>JAHEJP010000255.1 GCA_024638855.1 Chloroflexota bacterium | reverse complement strand
AGCGAGCAGGCCCATATGGATTCTGTATTGATGCTGCTGGACCAGTATGAATTGACCGATCCGGCGGCCGGTAAGGCTGTAGGCGAATTCACGGAGCCTCTCTTCCAGTCGCTGTACGAGCAGTTGGTAGCGCAAGGGAGCTTATCCCAGGCCGAGGCCCTCAAGGTGGGGGCGACCATCGAAGAATTGGACATCGTCGATCTAGAAGAGCGTTTGGCTCAGACCGGCAATGAAACCATGGTCCAGGTTTACAGTAACCTGTTGGCCGGTTCGGAGAACCACTTACGGGCCTTCGTCTCTAACCTGGAACGCCAGACCGGTGAAGATTACCAGCCGGCTTATCTCAACCAGGATGCCTACCAGGCCATCATGAGCGGCGCCCCAGAACGAGGAGGCGGTAATAGTGGTTCTGGCGGCGGAAACGGTGGGGGAGGCAATGGCAGAGGCGGTAACGGTGGTAATGGCAACGGCCGTCGAAATGGGCAGGGTGGCAACGCTTAGCGGATGACCAATGCCCTGGCGGAATCGACAACTGGCGTCGATTCCGCCAACTACCTGAGGTGACCTTTAGTGGAGTAGGAATCATGGCGGCAACAGTACTAATCGCAGACAGTCAAAAGGGCATATCATCCCTGATGAAAGCGACCCTGATGAAGGAAGGTTTTAGAGTGATAACGAGCAATTCAGGTCAAGATACCCTCGACCAGATCTGGCAGGAAAAGCCGGATCTCATCCTGCTCGAATTGGCGTTGCCGGATATGAATGGCTTGGAGCTTATGCGCCATCAGGCTCGTGATAAGGAGATACCCATCATCATGATGGCGACCACTGCCGGGGTTGATGATCGCGTGCGCAGCCTGGAAATGGGGGCCGATGACTTCATTACTAAACTCATCGGCCAACGAGAATTGAGCTTACGCGTCCGAGCTGTGCTGCGCCGGGCCGGGCGAGCCGCCCCCCGGAGCATCGAAACGGCCCAGGGACTAGATCATCGTTTTGCCCTAGCCTGAACGAGGAGTGATCAAGATGAGTGAAACAAGCAGTGAATCCTGGAAGCGACGTTTCTTGTATACGGCAAAAAGCGACGACCGTAGTCGCATGCGGGCCGTCGCCAACAACCTGATTTTACATCTACATCCCACGAAAGTTCCTGCCCCGGCGCTGCGATGGTCGTATACATGGGGGCTGGGCGGCATTTCCGCCTTGTTGGCTACGCTGCTGGCTCTGACCGGGGCGCTGCTGATGTTCCGCTATGATGCCAGCGTGGAACGCGCTTATACTAGTATTCAATTCTTGGAAACACAGGTGTTTTTCGGCTCTTTGGTCCGGGCGATCCATCATTGGTCGGCCAATTTGTTAATCGTCACGGTCTTCTTGCATTTATTGCGGGTTTTTTACAGCGGCGGCTTCATGAAAGGGCGGGCTACGAATTGGCTGATCGGCATCATCTTACTGATGTTGGTGGTGGCCTTTAACTTTACCGGCTACTTGCTGCCCTGGGACCAACTGGCCTATTGGGCGATTACGGTAGGAACAAGTCTGCTCGGATATGTGCCCCTGGTTGGGGCGACTGTGAGCAATTTCCTGCTGGCCGGGCCCGAAGTAGGGCAGGGGGCATTACGCAACTTCTACGCCATCCATGTGGCCGTTTTGCCGGCCGTGCTGGTATTGCTCATGTCCTATCATTTCTGGAAAGTGCGGAAAGACGGCGGCATTTCCCAACCTGAGGCTCCGGCGGCCGAGGAGGGCAAGAAGCGGCGGCCGTTCCAACGCTTGACGACGATTCCCCACCTGGTGCGGCTTGAACTGACCGCGGCTTTGGTCGTGATCGCCATTCTTGTTCTGTGGGCCATGCTGGTCCCGGCCCCGTTAGAAGAACTGGCAAACCCAGCGCACCCAACGAACCCGGCCAAAGCTGCCTGGTATTTCATGGGACTACAAGAATTATTGTTACACATGCACCCACTAGCGGCTATGATTTTTCCCGGAATTGTGTTGCTGGCCATCATCGTTATTCCCTATTGGGACAAGAACGAAGCCGGCATTGGCATCTATTTCCGTTCTCCTGTAGGGGCTTTCATGGCCCTGGCCGGCGCGATTTTTGCGCTGGCATCGGTGCCATTGTTGGTGTTGGCCGACGAATATCTTATTGACTTGCCGGCCCTGCTGCCAACCTGGCCCACACTGCTATCAAACGGCTTGATTCCCCTGCTGTTATCTTTGGCCGGCCTGGCGGTCATTTATGCCATCATGCGGTTAGGAGCCAGGGCTAACCACAGCGAGAGCCTGGTCGGGCTCTTTACCTTCGTGGTGGTTGGCTTCATTATCCTGACCTTTATCGGCGTATTTTTCAGAGGCGCGAACATGGCCTTTGTTATTCCCTTCTAGGATGGCGCCAGGTAGTAACCAAGGCCGGCAACGCTTGCCACTCACATCACATCCACCAAGGACGAGTCTATGAAACACCAACAAGCCAATCCTTCAACCAGCGATAAGAATCACGAGGGATCACAATTGTCCCGGCGTAACTTCCTGAAAATGGGTTTTGGGGCTTTGGGAGCCTTGGCCTTGTTGGAAGTTGGCGGCGCCAGTTTGCTGTTTATGAAGCCTCGCAGCCTGGAAGGAGAGTTTGGCGGCCTGGTCACGGCCGGGCCGGTCGATAGTTTCCCCTCTGGTTCGGTGGTTGAATTTCCGGACGGCCGTTTTTTCCTGGTCCGTTCCTCCGAGGGTGGTTTCCTGGCTGCATACCGCCGCTGCACGCATCTTGGCTGTCCGGTCAATTGGGAAGCGGAACAGAATCGTTTCTTTTGCCCCTGCCATGCTTCCAGTTTCGACCAACATGGCGATGTCGAAAATCCCCCTGCCCCCAGGGCCTTGGATACTTTTCCCGTACAAATAAAGGATGAGCAGGTGATAGTCGATACCAGTCGCGGGCAGAGCCGGGAAACATTTAGACAAGAACAACTGGTTTTTGCCTAACGGGAAGGCTCTTAGGCTTTTTGAACCTGGAAATAGTTCTTTGTTAAGCAGGTGTTAGTAGATGTCATTCCGACCGAAGGGAGGAATCCCTATCGTCAAGGGTAGAACGAAACGCACTTTTCTGAGCAAGGCTTCAGAGATTCCTCATTCCGTGAACTCCATTCGGAGCAACAATTTTTAGCTATCAAGTTATTGGATTCATGTTCGTATAACGGAATTAAGATGAACAAATACATCATCATTAGCATATTGGCCTTATTGACCCTGGTGGTCATTGTGCCGGTTTACGCCATGTTGGAACCGGAGCGCATGGCGCAGTCGCAAGTGGATTTGCGCCAGGAGTTTGTCTCTGATGCGGCCCCGCTATATGTCGAAAATTGCGCCGTCTGCCACGGCGCCTCCGGCGAGGGAATCGGGGCCATACCGGGGCTGGATAATCCCGCTTTATGGACGGCCGACTACGACTTCCTGTTCAAAACCATCGCTCGCGGCCGGTATGGCACTACGATGGCCGGCTGGCATGCCAACGAAGGCGGAATTTTCAACGATTATCAAGTGGATGAATTGGTTGCCTTGATCCGGTACGTGGATTGGCCGCAAGTTGGCGAATTAGCGGCCGCCCAGGGTTTGATTCCGCCAACACTGCCGGTCCCCCAGATTGAAAAGTCCTTCCTGGAAGAAGTAGCCGCCCTGAGCCCGGAAGGTAATGCCTGGGCCGAGGGCATGCAGGTCTACGCCAATAGCTGCACTGTCTGCCATGGCGTCAATGGGGAAGGATCAGATCTGGGCGTCAGCTTGAATAACCCGGATGTACGCGCTATTGAAACGGCCGAACTCGTCCGCATCATCAACGAAGGCGTGCCCAGCACCTTGATGGTTGGTTGGGCCAATGTTTTAGAGCCTCAGGAGATCGAATCGCTGGTCGCTTTCCTGCAAAATTGGGACGTGATCGAAGGACAAGGCCTGGCTTTGACGCCGCCAGAACCTGTTCGAATCGACCTCGATAACCCCGAAGAGGTACTGGCTTTAGGGGAACGAATTTTCAGCACGACTTGCGCCGTATGCCACGGCGACAATGGCAGCGGCGGCACCGGCCCGGCGCTAAATAGCCAACAATTACTGACTCGCAAAAGCGATGAAAAAATTCAGAGTACGATCATTAACGGGGGACACCGGCCGAATTCCAGCATGCCTTCCTTTGGCGATCGCCTGACTTCGGTGGAGATCAGCGCCGTGGTCGATTATATTCGTGCCTGGGAACCCACGGCGACCTGGGTGGAGAATCCCCGGGGCAGCCAGCAAGGTGGTGGACCTCCCTGGCTGCGAGCCACACCCGATGCCGGTAATCCCATTGGTCCGGAAAGCAGCGCCCAGGGCGGCGGCCAAGGTGGTCGGGGTGGGCAGGGTGGCGGTCCGCCATGGAGACAGCAAGGAGAGGCGCCAACGACGCCAGGTGAGGCAAGCGGTGGCGCTATGGGGCCGTCTATCCTGATTCGCGGCGAGGTGGTTTCCAATGAGGGAAATAGCCTCACGCTGCATAGCGCCGAGGGCACAGTGGTCGAGGCCATGTTGGGGCCGCCCTGGTTCTGGTCGGAAAACGGCTTTCCCCTCAATCCCGGCGATCAGATTGAGTTGGAAGGTTTCGAATCAGCGGATCATATGGAGGTGAATTGGCTCGTTAACCAGACAAGCGGGCAAACGATCACCCTTCGTACTGAAGAGGGGATGCCTGTTTGGAGCAGTGGTGGAAACGATTCCTCGGTCAATCCCTAACTTGCACCACAACTACGGCACTGCCAGCATCTCGCTGGTTTCCAGGTTGCTAACGGGATCGTAGACCCAGCCTGTCTTGCTGATACTGGTTACGGCCGATTCGTACTGTCCAGCCTGTTCTGAACGCACCTTGAAAATCACCACCCCGTCGTCCCCTGTGATGCCCGCATTTATCAACTTCGAACCGTCAGGCAAAGTAAATGTATGGGCAACGGACGCGCCTGGGACCGGGTTGGCAGCAGTGTCCTGGACGATTACTTGGGAGTAGATGAAAAAGGTATCCTTTCTTTGCTTGGATGACATGTCAATGGCAGCCACATGCATCATGGGTGTCGATTCATCTCCGTAGTAGTTGTGAATTCCTAAGTAGATAGCCTGCGCGATTTCCCCACGGCGGCAGGAGAATTCTTCGCAGCCCGCGCTGAGTTTGCTGGTGATGGGATCGTAGATAGATTCGACTAGAAGTGCAGCTTCGGCCGGATGGGACATAAACAGCGGCTCCATCATCGCCGCCGGCATGTTGCATTTGAAGAGCACGCCGGAGGCATAATTGCCGATCCCAAAGTCCCTGAAAGCGTCCTGGTCGGGAGCCGTGATTCGCAGGAATGGATACATTTCATCATGGATGGCTCGGGCCAGGTCCGGATCCCGGCTTGGGGCATATAGGGCCATTGAGCCATCCCATGTAGGGTCGGTGACGCTGTTCGTGTGAACCGAAACTAAGATCGTGGCCTGTTCATCGTTACAAAAGGTATAACGATCGCTGTTTGTCTTGTAGCTGTCGTCTACGCGCGTCAATACCACCTCAGCGCCGTCATCTTCCAAGAGATGCTTGAGCCCATTGGCGACGTCCAGGTTGATTTCACTCTCATGGAGATTGAAGTTCTCGTTCACAGCACCGGGATCAGAGCCGCCATGACCGGGGTCCAGGCAAATTTTGACGCCGGCGAGGTTGCCGGAGGCTTTGGAAGTGGGAATGGAAAATAGGACTCCCATCAGCAGGAGCGCCAGCAACAATAGAGATTTAGAGAGACTTTTGCCTTTCATGAATTACTCCTCAAGGGTACATCGAGTGGGCTGAGACCTATAGTGAGTGATGCTCATCTTGGGTGTCAACAACCTTCCCAAAAATTCAAGAATCCTGTAACTTTTCGTCCATGGTATTTGTCACACGAATGCTGCCCACTCTTAATGACGTATAAGAACTTATTTAGATACGGATACGGGGCAAAATTGAATTGGGAATTAGAGGTCGTGTAAAAAGAAGGGAAGGGGGCCGGGGGTGGAGATGCGAGAGGGAACTATTGCTTGTATATTAGCTGAACTTTTGTGGCGAATTTGCAGAAGAGACATGATGATATGACCCGATCGACCCGTAGTAGAAAAGATCGCCTTCTGCCCTCGGCCGTGGAAGCCATCGGCCGCACCCCCCTAGTCGAACTCTCCCGCCTGACGAGAGACCTTGACGGCCGGATACTGGCTAAGTTGGAGTATCTCAACCCCGGATTATCTAAGAAAGATCGCATCGCCAGGCAGATGATCGAGGACGCCGAAGCACAGGGGCTTATCAAACCCGGCGATACGGTGGTAGAGCTGACCAGCGGCAATACCGGCACCGGTCTAGCCATCGTCTGTGGGGTGAAGGGCTACCGCTTCGTGGCCGTTATGTCCCGCGGAAACTCCATGGAAAGGGTGCGCATGATGGCCGCGCTGGGCGCGGAGGTGGTGTTGGTGGATCAATTGCCCGAATCGGTCCCCGGACAAGTCTCGGGCGGCGACCTGGCCTTGGTAGAGGAAGTGGCCCGCCGCATCGTGCGCGAGCGAGATGCCTTCCGGGCGGATCAATTTGAGCTGGCTGGCAATTACCGGGCTCACTATCTGCATACCGGGCCAGAGATCTTGCAGCAGTCGGGTGGGGAGATCGACGTCTTCTGTGATTATGCCGGTACGGCCGGAAGCTTCGCCGGCTGCGCGGCCGCTTTCAAGGAATTCAATCCCACCATTCAATGCTTTTTGATCGAGCCGGAAGGGGCGGCGGTCCTGTCGGGCCAAGCGGCCGTTTATCCTAACCACCGCATCCAGGGCGGTGGTTACAGCATGCCAGAGTTGAAATTCCTGAACCGGGAGCAGGTAGACGGCTATCAGCAGGTGAGCGACGAGGAGGCTATCGAAACGGCCCGGCGATTGGCGCGCGAGGAGGGGATCTTCGCCGGTTTCTCCTCTGGGGCTAATACGGCTGCCGCGCTGAGGTTGCTGAAAAGCGATTATCCGGGGGCGACGATTGTGGTATTGATGTGTGACTCGGGATTGAAGTACCTGAGCACCGACCTGTGGGAGACGTTTGATTACTAGCCGGCCGAAAATAAACCAGTAGGTGACAGTCACTGGTGGGACGAAACCCGCTTGAGATGACTGTCACCTGGCGAGCTGGCTCAGGCCATGGCTTCTTTGAGGGAGGTGACGGCCGCGGCTTCGACGTCGCGGATGGCCAGCACGTGATCGGCGATGTTTTGGCGCATGGTTTGGACGGCCGGGGCATCTAGGGGGAAGTCGCTTTCCATGGCCGAGAGAATGGCTTCTAACCGGGCGGCGATTTGTACCCGTTCCTCGGTAGCGTCAGCGCCTAATTCGGCAAAAAGGTGGTAACTGCGGTCGGCCAACTGCCGGTATTCGCGGAAGGGTTGGACGTCGTCGGGCAGCAGGGTAATGGAGAGCGCGCGCCAGGCTCCAGCCGCGGCGCGGAATTGGGGCGCGACTTCGGCCAGGGCAGGGCGGTCCAGGATGGTGCTCGCTTCTTCAAGAAAAGTGGCGAATTTAAGCCGGTCGGCCGGATCGGTCCTTTTACCAAAGTGCATGATGTCGTCGTAGGCGGAGGTTAGGCCGGCGAGCATTTTACGTCCGGGTGGAAAGACCTTTTCCCAGGACATGCGGGCGCGGGGG
>JAHEJP010000254.1 GCA_024638855.1 Chloroflexota bacterium | reverse complement strand
CGCATGGCTTCATCGGCCGCCCAATAAAGGTTGCCATCAGGGTAGGCCCTTTCCGCATCTTCAAAGCGCGCTGGGGCACCTTCGGCCTGGTAGACATGGAACGCCTCGTGGAGAACGGCGCTTATCTGCACCTCGCTAGGCTGAATAAGTACCCGGTAGGGAAAGATTTGATTGATGGGTGGCGGCAATTGATCTTGAATCATTTCGCGGACGAACAGGTCCGCCTCTAATTTCGTGCCGATGCTGGCTACCCAGGTCTCGCCGACCCGGACGGCAAAATTAGTCGTATCGCCGGCCGGTTGGCGATAGTAGACCCGCCCTTTAAAGTTGTCTCCCAGGACTTGTTCCCAACCGTCCGGTTGTTTTTGAAAACAAGTTTTTTCAAAACAGGTTAGGAAAGCATAGTCCTGGTTCCAGAGCAAGATGGGGATATCGGCCGCGCCCAGTCCAGGCCAGACGGCATCTCCTAGGCTACTCTTCAGGTGTAACGCCTCAGCCAGACGGGCTTTGTCTAGCGGCGGCAGGCGATCCAGGGCTTCACCGCGATCGGGCAAACCCTGGTTACTAAAGTAGGAAACGGCCACGACCAAAAGGCATAAAATGAGCAGACCGGCGATGGCGATCAAGACAGCCCGTCGGCAACCAGCCCGCTGAATCTGAGATTGGTCCAGCTCTTCGTTCATCTCTGATCCGTTTCACCTCTCGTACATTATAGTGTAGAACAACGTCCGCTTTTACGATCAAAGATCGTGTAGGGCTATTTCAGTTTGTAAAGGAGATCTTGACGCCTTGTAATGCACAAATATTAGATTTTCCAAATCATCGCTGGGTGGCAGCCGCTTTGTCGCTCCGTTTTGTGGGATATTCTACTTCCTGATCCTTATCCGGGAAATAAGCCAGGAACCAACCTTGACCCCTCCGCTCTGCTCGTTGCAGGCGTTTCAGGTGATGCCTTATGTGTGACTCCATCGTCGGCAGGCGGTCGGCCACACTCTTGAGCCGCCCGCCATACTTCACCGGATAGTTGATATTCCAATCAGGCAATCGCCGGAGGACCTGGTCTAGCTTAGCCTGATAGTCTAGAAGCAGATACGCCATATCGGCCATACTCTTATTTTCGAATTCTTTGACGGCGGCCGCGTTTAACTCGGCGTAGGTTTCCTTCCGCAGGATCGGTTGCCGGCCTTCAACCAGGGACTCGGCGATCGATACATATTCCCGGTGCCAGAAAACCAGGTGCGACAAAACTTGCCGGGTCGTCTGGTAGCCATCACTTAAACATCCATCAGCCTGTCCTAAATAGGCGGCTGCGGTTGAGACTGTTTCCGCCAATGAATCGAGCCTTTTCTCCTGTTCCACGTTCAATTGAGTCATTCAATTGCCTTTACTGAGTTTGCCAGCATCTTCACTATTCACTCGGGCTACAGCTTTCGGTCAGCGTTGGGTGATCAAAGGCAGAAAATTTGTCTCCCTCTCATGCGGTCCTTTGCCATCTGGGAAGGAACCATGACATACCAGGCAGTCCGATATTGGTCCAGCCGAACCTTGTACCATCTGGAATTTAATAGCATCATTTGATTCATTAGTAGGGGCGATGGCGTGGGGGCTGTCATGGCAACCGGCGCAGTAAACGCCGCCATGTTCTGTCGAGAGGCGGTAGAGAGGATTATCCTGATAATAACCAGAGCCATGGCAAGCGACGTTATCGCATCGCGGCTCGTTCAACCAAGGCGCAGGATTTTGGGCAACTTGCTCCATCGTCCCGTGGCAGTCGATACAGTCCATCCCTTGGGAATACATGGTATCGCGCAAGCATTGCGTCTGGGGGCCAGGGTGACAACTGTAACAACCAGCTAAATCGGACGTTACCTCATCGCCATGCTCTTCATGTATCGCCTCCGACAGGCTTGGAATTTCGGCCACACCGGGCGCCCCTAGAGCATTCGATTCATGGCACTCGGCACAGAGAATGGGCCGGCGATCGATAAGAGCCCCTTCATGACCTGGTGGATATTCGTCTAGATACTCATCGTCATGCAGTTTCAAGATATTCAGTTCCACCCGGCCTTCCGCGATTCCATCGATAGCCCCATCGTAATGGCAATAGTCACAATGCATTTCCGTGGATACTGGAGCAACCGTGATCGTCCGGGCCAACTCGACGCCAGAGCCTTCCTCCTTCACCACAATGGTCGCTAACTGGTAAGGATAAGGCGTCGAAAGATCGCTATCGCGAAACTCCGTTAATGGAATTCCTTCGGCCACAAAGTGATCGCTGGCCGCATCCATCCCGCCTGATAGCCCTTTTCCGGCCAAACCGACATTATCCGGTAGGTTTACGCCAAATAGATCCTGGTCATAATCCCAAAAGTTAGATTTTCCAACAGAATATGTATTGTCGGTGAAAACATAGGTAACGGTGATGCCAGATGTGACGATCAGGGGCGGATCACCCACGCGAATCACTTGAGCCCAGAGCGTATTGAAAGGAGGTAAGACGGCCAGGTCTTGGAAATCGCGATTGTAGCAATGCATGCCTAAATCATTCCAGGCCAGGACAACGTACTCATCAACCGGAGGGTAGTATTCGCTAGAGCCGGCGTTGGCCTGCATCGCCCGCCCTGGAAGCCTGACCACGAAAAAAATACCGGCAACCAAGAAAAGTAATAAAGCGGCGATATAAAATGTTTTCATCCCCGTTTTCGAATATATTAGCGGCGCCTCCGTGACACACCATCCACCAGAATGTTGAACGGCCAAATGATTAGGCTAAAAGGAATTAGCGCAAAAGCATTCGCGTGGTTTTGGTCCTGTTTGGCAAATATCCCTCATTAAGCACTCCCGGGATCTTGATAACCTTTCGCCAGTTTTCAAGGCTGCAGTAAAAATCCCTTTTAGACCAGACCTTTCAAACGACCGGGCTGGCTTCTAGCCCTCGGCAGGATAACCCACTCACTATCTATAAGCGTAAAACACAAAGGCTGGGGGCGATAGTGACAACTATCACCCCTGGAAGGTGATACCTTTCCTGTTTGTGAAAAGTATCACAATTAGTAACGAGGCGCCATCATTAGCTTTGGTTATGATATAATGCCTTCAGTGAGATTTGGCAGCTCTGCCTGCAAATACCTCGGCAGATTCACGTGTGGTCAACGGTTCGCAGACGGGCATGAACAGAAAGAAGATGCACGGCGAGTACACAGTCCCGAGCGATACTTTTGAAGCCGCCTATATGGCCCTTTACCGTAGCGGCGAATTAAAACGGCGGGCCGAGACGGCCGTCGCCAGGTTGGCCGATTGCCACGCCTGCCCGCGTGATTGCGGCGTGGACCGGCTGGCCGATAAAACGGCCGTTTGCCAAAGCGGTCGCTACGCCATCGTCAGCAGTTACTTTCCCCACTTCGGCGAAGAAGATTGCTTGCGCGGCTCCAACGGCAGCGGCACTATCTTCTTTTCCATGTGCAATCTGCGCTGCGTTTTTTGCCAGAATTTCGACATCAGCCAGCTGAAATCAGGCCTCGAGTGTCCCCCAGAGCGGCTGGCTCAAATGATGCTAGAGTTGCAAAGTATGGGCTGCCACAATATCAACTTCGTCACGCCCGAACACGTCGTGCCCCAGGTGCTAGAGGCCTTGTTAATCGCCGTCGAAAGCGGCCTACGATTGCCCATCGTCTACAATACCTCGGCCTATGATGCCCTGGAAAGTCTAGAATTACTGGACGGCCTGGTCGATATTTACATGCCTGACTTCAAGATATGGGACGAGCGAATGGCTTTGAAATATTTGAAGGCCAAAGATTATCCCCAGGCGGCCCGGCAGGCATTAAAAGAGATGCACCGCCAGGTCGGCGTGTTGAAAATGGATGAACGGGGGATTGCCAAACGGGGAGTTCTGGTGCGCCATCTGGTCATGCCTGAAGATGTAGCTGGCACCTCGGAGATCATGCGCTTTCTGGCCGAAGAACTGTCTCCCGATACCTACGTCAATATCATGGACCAATATCATCCGGCAGGCAAAGTGAACGACCAAAAATATGGGAAGATCAACCGGCGCGTATCAGGCGGCGAACTCCAGGGGGCGCAGTTGGCGGCCGAAGAGGCGCGACTATGGCGTTTCGACCGGCGACAACCAGGCCGATTCTTCATCCTCTGATGACCATCCGCAAGTGACAAGGCACCTGCCAGGTACTAGATAGCCATTCCGACGCAGGTTTCTACACTGTATAATGGCACCCACTTTCAATGGTCCATCGACGCTTGTAAGAATAGCACACAGAATTTGGGAAACACCTGCCGATGTCAAAGCAAATCCAAACGAAGCGCGTCGGGAGCCCCTTGTCGCCTACAACCCTGGTCCAGGCTCGTGACCTATCGAAACATTATCATCGCGGGCAGGAACAGGTCGAAGCCCTGAGCGGCGTTAGTTTCGAACTGGAAACCGGCCGTTTTGCTTTCGTCGTTGGACCTAGCGGAAGCGGCAAGTCCACCCTACTGCATCTCCTGGGCGGCATTGATCGGCCTACCAGCGGCAGCCTGATCGTGAATGGCGTCTCTCTGGCTCAGGCTAAGGAAGCCGCCTTAGCCACTTTCCGGCGAGACAATATCGGTTTTATTTTCCAATTCTACAATTTGTTGCCCGCGCTCAATGCTGAAGAGAACGTCGCCTTACCACTATTGGCTCGTGGATTGTCCCGCCGGGCAGCCCTCGAACGAGCGAGACAGCTGCTCGACCAAGTCGGCCTAGCTGACCGGCGCCAACATAAACCCGCCCAACTCTCTGGCGGTGAACAGCAGCGCGTGGCTATCGCCCGGGCCGTTGTCGGCGAACCTTCGCTGGTCCTTGCCGACGAGCCAACAGGAGATTTGGATAAAACTGCCGCTCAAGCGATCATGGCCCTGATGCTGGACCTAAACCAACGTCTGAGTACAACCTTCCTGGTTGCCACGCACAATGAAGCCTTATGTTCTTTAGGCGATCAGACATGGGCGCTACAAAATGGTCGGTTGGTTAGCTAAATGGTCACAATTATCTTTCTGACCCTAAAAGATCTTGATCACGACCGCCGTCGAGTTTTGCTGAATATCATTGCCCTGACAGCCGTCATATTCTCCTACCTGCTCCTCACCGCCATGGCCCACACCCTGGGTACGCTTAGCCAGGAGGCTCATATTAGCCGCAATCTGGTGGTCGTCGAAGGCGACATCGTCGATCCCTCAGATGCGACCCTGGAAACTGCTGCTGTCCAGGCGGCGACAGACCTGGTCCCTGACCTGGTCAGCCGGGTATCGCCCATGATCTTCCGCCATTTGCGTATCAACGACCGGTTGATCCAACTCCGGGCCGTTGATCTGACCGATTGGACCACTGTCCACCATCTGTCGCTGGCCGAAGGTCGTTGGCCTGACGGAGCGGCCGAGGTGGTAATCAGTGATGGCGCTGTTGCCGTCGCAGATTGGGATCTGGGATCGAATATGACGATTTATGGCCAAACGTTTCAGGTAGTCGGATTGGTTACTTTAGAGGGCACCGCCTTCGCTTCAATCTGGATGGATATGCCAGTGGCACAAGAGCTTTTTGGACCCAGCCGTGGCTACCAACTCATGGTGGTCGAAGTCGCTAGAGGCGTAGACGCGGAAACAACCCAGACGGCCTTACAATCTGACCCTCGTATGGCCGGCCGTTACCAGGTATTCCTTGAAGATAACTATACCCGGCGCAATACACAAGCTTTGCAAGATATCCAAGTGACGGCCCGGGCCATCAGCATCATCGCCCTACTGGCAGTGATCCTCGGCACCTACAACGCCACCAGCTTGAGCCTGGTCGAGCGCCAGCGCCAGATAGGCATTCTACGTGTCGTGGGTTTCAAACCTGGTTCTGTCCGCCAGATGCTACTACTCCAGGCCTTATTGCAGGGCCTGATCGGCTATGGCCTGGCGCTTCTTTTTGCCCTAGCCTTCGTCGGCTATCAACAAAGCATTGACCAGCTTTACGCCTTCGGCTGGCCTCTGAGTTTCACCTTAACCCCCAGCAGCCTCGTTCTGGGGCTTGTGTTGAGCCTGAGCTTTTCGGCTCTAGGGGCCTTGCTTGCCACCCGGTCGATGATCACTGCCAGCCCGGTCCAGGCCATGGCTATCTAAGGAAACGAGGCACAAGAAAAGAAAAACGATGATAGTGAGTGTGATACATCTAGGATTGGTTGAGTTAATCTACCGCTGGCGAGAAGCAGTGCTGATGGCTGGCATTATCGCCGTATCCATACTCAGCGTGCTGCTGTTGAGCGCCTACCAGCGCGGCCTGGAGGATCGTTATGCTCACGCTTCGGACAGTTACCTCGTCGTCCAGCAAAGCGGTAGCATGGGCGAAATAAAAGGCAGCCGGCTTCCGGCCGGCACCGCCGAACAATTGACCAAGCGAGGGGTTAGCCTGGTCGTTCCTCAACTGCATACCATCATTGGCACCTCGCCAGAAAATTCTGTTCTATTGCGTGGTATTCCACTCGAGACTTATATCCAGGTTGAGCCGTTCCGGATCATCGCCGGCCGACCCTTAAAAACTGGTGACGCCCCTCGCCATGCAATGGTCGGCGCCGGCCTGGCCGCGTCAAAAAACATCGGACCTGGAAGCACAATTATGCTGCGCGGTCGGCCCTTCACTGTCATCGGCATTTTCAGCGTTGGCACTTATGCCGATTTCGAAGCCTGGATCCCATTACCTGAAGCCCAGCGACTGCTTGGTTGGGATAGTGACGTATCTGTATTCATTGTTCCATCCGGTGAAGGGCTGCGCGCTGGAGATGGATTGCCAGGAGGCATCTCCGTCGTTCCCCGGGGACAGGCAGCTGTTAGCGTGTTAGCGGAATGGGAGCCTTTGTTTCAGCTACTGGGCCTGGTGGCCGGCGTGCTCGCCCTGGCGGCAGCCATCGCCCTGGCCAATATGCTCTGGCGGCTGGCCTGGTTACGGCGGCGGCAGTTTGCCATCCTGGGCAGTCTTGGCTACGGCCGGCTAGAACTGACGATTTACCTGTTAGCGCAAAGCGCGGGCATCACCTTCCTGGCCTATGCTCTGGGTTTATCCCTGGCCCTGGTTTTCACAAGCTTCAGCCAGATTCAGGGCCTAGGCCTGAGCCTCAAGCCGGCCGTTAGCCCGGCCGGCGCTGTTCTGGCCTTGGTTATAGCCGCCGTCATTGCTCTTGGCGCCTCAGCTCTTCCGGCATTATGGCTGTCACGGTACAACCTGCTCGAATTATTGCGAGCGGAAACTTGAGTAAGCAGAATCGGTCCATACGGATAATCGATTCTGAGTGATTTTCGATGATTCTCAGGAGGTAATTATGGACAAGCGCATCTTATTCTTCATGATCACTGTACTCGTATTGGCTACCCTGGCTTGCAATGCCAGCGCCATCACCAATCAGGAAACGACATCTACAGAGGCCAAGCCCGAAGCGCCTTCAGGCGAGTTACCGGCTCCAGAAGGTCAATCTCCCGAACAGGGTGCTCCAGAAGTGGAGGCTCCAGAAGTTGAGGCTGCAGAGGAGACGGTACCGGCCGATGCTGGGGAAGAGCAAGCAGCCAGCCAGCCGGCGGCTTCACCTATGGGAATCCGTGAAGGTTTGGCTAGTTTCAACTCTTTCCGTATGACGATGAATACCATCAATAATGGTCCAACCCCCCTTGACCGCAATGAAAGCCAGGTCG
>JAHEJP010000016.1 GCA_024638855.1 Chloroflexota bacterium | reverse complement strand
ATAGGCGAGATGAGCGGCGAGAGGGCGAATGGTTTGATCTTGGTAGGCACGATCATTAATACGCCGTCGGGCAACGGCGTCGGCCGGCCCTTGTTGAGCACAAATACTTTGCGACTGGCGTCATTGGTGCCCAACAACCTATCTTCCAGGCCCAGTTCCCGGGCTAATTGCAGAGCCCAGGGCTTCTGAGTCAGGAATGAATCCGGGCCGCCTTCGACGACGAAAGGCTCGTCACCATAACCATCGACCGTTTCGGTCAGGACCTTACCGCCCCAACGATCGGACTGTTCCAGCACTGTATATTCCAAATCCAGCCCTTCTTCCTGGGCCGACTTCTGCAAATACCAGGCGGCGCTGAGGCCGGCGATGCCGCCGCCAACGATGACGACGTGTTTCGATTTTGGTCTGTGGCGCGCCTGGCCTTGATTATCTGTCATATTCCTCTCCGGTCTGGTTATTCGCTTGCCGACTTGAATATTCGTGTACGAAGTCCACCAACCGGCGCACATTGTCCACCGGCGTTTCGGGCAAGATGCCATGGCCCAGGTTAAAGATATGGCCCGGCCGGCCCCCAGCCAGTCCCAGGATACGGCCGGCCCGGTCGGTTAATTCAGACCAGGAAGCGAAAAGGGCCACCGGATCCAGGTTCCCTTGAATGGCAACATGGGGGCCTAAGCGCCCCCAGGCGACATCTAAATCGATGCGCCAGTCGACGCCGATCACATCGCCCCCGGCATTGCGGATCAGCTCCAGCATGCCGTTGGTATTGGTGCCAAAGTGGATGATCGGAACGCTGGCCTGTTTGGCGATGCTGATAGCCTGCTGTGTGTAAGGCATGGCCATTTGGCGATAATCGTCCGGGCTTAGGGCGCCTACCCAACTATCAAAAATCTGCAAAACTTGGGCTCCAGCGCGGGCCTGGGCCAGTAAATATCGGCCGACGATCACGCTGAATTTGGCCATCATGCGATGCCACAAAGCCGGTTCGGACATCATCAAGCTCTTGGCATAGCGGTAGTTGCGACTAGAACCGCCTTCGATGGCGTAACAAGCCAGGGTGAAGGGCGCCCCGCTAAAGCCAATCAGCGGGACCCCCCGGCTTTCCAATTCCCGGCGGGCCAATTTTATCGCTTCCAAGGTAAAGCCTAAACTTTCCTCGGGCTGTGGTGTGCGTAGCGCTTCGACATCGGCCGCCGAGCGAATGGGATTGTGAATCAGCGGCCCTTCACCTTTGACGAATTCCAGGCTCAGTCCCATTCCTTCTAAGGGTGGCAAGATGTCGGCGAAGATAATGGCGGCGTCCAGATCAAAAGCGTGAATGGGCTGCATCGTCACTTCACAGGCCAATTCCGGGTTCTTGATGATCTCCAGGATGCCGTAGGATTTCCTTAATTCTCGATATTCGCTCATATAACGGCCGGCCTGGCGCATGAGCCAGATTGGGGTAGCGTCAACCGGCTGGCGATGGCAGGCGCGAAGAAAACGGGATGTTGCTTCTTGATTTTCCATCTCAAACCTCTTCCTGCTGCCAGGCTACCCGGCCGGCGAAAAACGGACCTAAACTCTCCAAGTGCAGCGACGTTTGTTTGGTTTTGCGCATGCGCTGCACGATGGTCGATAAGGGAGCCAACTCGGGACCTAACAGTCCAATCACGAAATCGTTGTCATTTTTATCCAGGCCATGACAAGCCAGGCGGATATCATGGCCATAGCCAGCCCGGCCAAAAGCACGGCCGATACCGCCATGCTCCATGAGGATGACCCGCTGCTCTTGGGCCGATAGTTGTTCGAAGCTTCCGGCCCTGCGTAGAGGATACCATATGGCCCAACGCAAATGGAGGTCGAGCACTCGGCTACGCGGACGGCCGACGAGTGTCTCCTCTAGATCAGACTCATAACCCAAAGCATAGGTCCGGCCCATCATGGTGTATTCTGGTTTGAAAGTCAGTTCGCTAAATGGGGCCTGGCCAAAAAATCGCCGCAGATCAGAAACGAAATAATCAGGATTTTCGCTCATGACCAGTAAGGCCACCCCAAATGGATCGTTGATATCTTCATAAAGAGCACCGTCTATGCCGGCCCGTTCTAGCGCCTGAACCAGGGAATCGGTATCCCGGCAAGCGCCAAAAGCCAGGATTTGCATGAAGAGCCGGCGATCAGAGGAGATAGGTTCTCCATCGACCGTTCGCCCTTTTTCGCTTATATCAACGATTTCTGACGTTTCAGCGTTCATCTAAACAGTTCCTCATTCGAGCCAGGCGGCCGCATCTTTGGCGAAGTAGGTCACGATCATGTCGGCGCCCGCTCGTTTGATGGCCATCAGGCTTTCCAGGGCAGTTCTTCGCAAATCGAGCCAACCATTGGCCGCGGCTGCCTGAATCATGGCATATTCGCCGCTGACCTGGTAAGCGGCCAACGGCAGGTCATATGCCTGACGCACGTCGCTCAAAATATCCAGGTAAGGCATCGCCGGCTTAACCATCAGGATATCGGCTCCTTCGGCCACGTCGATGGCCACTTCTTTGAGAGCTTCGCGCCGGTTGGGCGGATCCATCTGGTATTGGCTACGGTCGCCAAAGCTGGGCGGGCTTTCGGCCGCTTCCCTGAAGGGACCATAAAAGGCGCTGGCGTACTTGGCAGCGTAACTCATGATGGAAACCTGGCTCAAGCCGGCCCCGTCGAGAGCAGAGCGGATGCCGGCCACCATGCCGTCGATCATGCCTGAAGGAGCGATGATGTCGGCTCCAGCTTCGGCATGGACGGTCGAAGCCCGGCCTAACATCGCCAGCGTGGCATCGTTTAGCAGATAACCTTCGGGCAAGCGGGGATCGTAATGATCGTGCCCGGCCGTATTAATCAGGCCACAATGACCGTGATCGGTGTACTCGCAGAAACACATATCGGAGATGACGACCAGATCTGGCGCGGCATCCTTCACCGCCTCGATAGCCTGGGGCACAATGCCGGCCGGATTGCTATTATCGCTGCCGGTGGCATCCTTGATTTCGGGAATGCCAAAAAGGATCACTGCCGGTAAACCTAGGGCGGCAAGTTCTTTCACTTCCACGGCTAAACGGTCAACCGACCATTGGAATTGGCCCGGCATGGAGCTAATGGGCCGGCTGATATCCCGGCCTGGCCGGATAAATAGAGGGTAAATCAAATCGGCCGGCGACAGCGTTGTCTCCTGTACCAAGCGTCGTATATTGGCTTGTAGACGCAACCGTCGGGGGCGAAGCGTAGGAAAAGTAGGCGTTTGGCTCATGATTCTTTATCCACGAAATAGGTGTTTAAGGCCGTTATCAGGCCAGTCACCGTATAAGTTTCTGGTACAACCGCCGGCGGTAGCTCAAGTTCGACCATGGTTTTAGCCGTGATGGGCCCGATGGCAGCCAGGCAAATGTTCACTAAATCCCTGCGACGTCTCCCTTCCCTTTCCAGGCGCGTCAAGAAATTTCGGACCGTGGAAGAGCTGGTGAATGTAATGGCGTCGACCTTTCCTTCGGCCAGCAATCGGGGCACATCATCACCGCCCTTCCCGAGGGCAGTCTGGTAGGCATCGACAGCCGTCACTTCCGCCCCCGCCTCGAGCAACAACTGGGCCAGGATAGGCCGGGCGATGGCCGACTGGGGCAAAAACAATCGTGCACCGGCAACCGGCTGCAGGGCATCGACCAATTCTTCGGCGACGTATTTGCTGGCCATAACCTCGACTTCTATATGAAGCGATTCCCGCACAGCTGCGGCCGTTTGTGGACCAATCACCGCTACCCGTAGGTCGCCTAGTGAAAGATCCAGGGCGGCTAATCGTTGGGCCAGGGCCCAGGCCGTATTGGCGCTGGTCACCACCAACCGATCGAAGCGACCGGCCGCGGCCGCCCTTAAGGCCTCGTCCAATGGGCCGGGATCTTCCGGCGGGATAATTTCGAGGCAAGGATAGAACAGCGGTTCAGCGCCGTATTCGCTTAATAGGTGGGCCATTTCGGCCGCCTGGTGTGGGGCCCGGGTAATCACCACCCGCTTGCCGCTCAAAACCGAGGCGGCCGAGTGGCCTGCTCCCGAATAGTTAGCCTCTTGAAACGGCATATTCGCTTTCATGCTCCTTTGCCTAAAAGCTCGGCCGCGCCTTCGGCCAGCGAAGCGCTGGCTAATTGAAGGCCCAATTCGTGAGCTTCTGATGGGCTGCCACTCATCTGGACATCGATTTGCCGGGAGCCATCGAGGGCAGCCACCCGCCCGACCAGGGATAACCGGCCGCCGTCCAAGTTGGCATAGGCGGCGATGGGGACGGAACAGCCACCACCTAAGCCGCTCAAGAAGCTACGTTCGGCCGTGACAACCGTCCGCGTCTCCAGGTGATTCAGAGGCGATAGAAGTTCCAATGAAGGTTGATCGTCGCGGCATTGGATGCCCAAAGCCCCTTGGCCCGGCGCAGGTAACATCAACTCCAAGGGTAGGATTTGGCCGACCACTTCCAACAGACCCAGGCGTTCCAAACCGGCATGGGCCAGGACAATGGCATTGTAGGGGCCACCCTCAGCTAAGGCTTTGTGGATGCGGGTGGGCACATTGCCCCGGATATCGACGATGTTCAAATCAGGTCGCTGTGATAGCAGTTGGGAAGCGCGGCGCCGGCTGCTGGTGCCCACCTCGGCCCCTTCAGGCAAGGTGCTTAACGTGTGCCCTTCCTTGCTGACCAGCACATCGGCCGGGTTGGCCCTGGCTGGAACCGCCCCGACAGTGATACCGGCCGGATATTCTGTGGGCAGATCTTTCAAACTATGGACAGCCGCGTCGATGGTTCCGCTCTTCAAAGCGGCTTCGAGCTCGGCGGTGAATAATCCTTTGCCGCCGATCAGTGGCAGGGGCGTATCCAAGACCTGGTCGCCTTTGGTGGTGAAGATCTCTATCGCCACCTGGATACCAGGCCAAGCAGCCAACAACAGATGACGAACGTGGTTCGTCTGCCACAAGGCCAGATCCGATCCACGGCTACCCAGGCGAAAGCTGTTCAAAGGCGGAGAACTCTCTCTGCTCATACTCTCTCTGTTTAGCTGGCGGGGGTCGCCGAAGTGCCCGACTTTTGGACTTTGCCGTTTTGGGATTCGATGGCCGGAGTGGGCGCCGAATCCAGGGCGAATAACTCCCGCAAGGCATGTGCGTAGGCCACACCGTTACCGTCGGCAGCCGATTGCTTCAGTCGCACCGTCGGCTCGTGGAGCATCTTATTGACAATGCGCTGCACCATCTGGTTCACTTTCTCCTGGCATTCAGGAGCCAACTCGTCGAGGTAGTATTGGTTGCGGGCCAATTCAACATCGGCTATCTCTTGAGCTTGTTTCCTCAATTCAACCAGAACCGGCAGCACCTGGCGGCCTTGCAACCAGGAATCAAAGCGATCCACCTCTTCGGATATGATGGCTTCGACATCGGGTATGGCCGCCTGGCGCTGAGCCAGGTTTGAATCCACCACTGATTGGAGTTGGTCGATATCATAACAAGCCACGCCAGGTAACCGACCCACACTTTCCTCAATATCACGGGGTACGGCGATATCCACGAAGAGCAGCGATCGGCCCGATCGCTGGGACAAAACAGGCTGCACATCATCCGCGTGAATGACGATATGGGGCGCACCGGTGGCGCAGATGACGGCATCGGCCGTTACCAACGCATCGGCTAAATGGTACCAATTGACGGCCTGTCCTTCGTATTGGCAAGCCAGGTTCTCGGCCCGATTATAAGTGCGGTTGATGAATCGCAAATCTTTCGCGCCATGTGAGCGCAGCGCCTGGGCGGCGACCTCGGCCATCTCCCCAGCACCGATTATCAACAATTCGAGGGTCTCCAGGTCACCCACTTTCTCTTTCACCAGTAGGCTGGCGGCGTGGCTGATAGAGGTGGTATGCCGGCCGATGGATGTTTCGGTACGAGCCCGCTTGCCGGCGTGGGCGGCCAAATCAAACAGGTGCGACAGAATCGGGCCGGATGTACCGGCGATATGGGCTTCGGTCTGGGCATGGGAAACCTGTCCCAAAATCTGGGGTTCACCCAAAATCATTGAGTCCAGGCCAGAGGCAACCCGCATCAGATGGTTGACGACCTCGTTTCCTGCCAGATAGTACAAGTGTGTTTTAAAGGTCTCCAAGGGGATACCCTGTAAGCTGGATAGATATCCCTCTAATATTCGCCAGCCATCCTCGGACTCACCAATGACCGTGGCGTATATCTCCAGGCGATTACAGGTGGTGAGGATAACGTTCTCGGACAATCGAGCGGCCGGAGTTTGGCCATTCTGGGCCGGCAAAGCAGCCAGGTCCTCAAGCGCCATGCGCAACGCGCAATCAGCCAGGTTAAACTGTTCCCTCAGGGCCACGGGCGCTGTCCGGTGATTCAAGCCAACAAGTATTATCTGCATCATCTCTTCCGTTTATCTTTCAATCGTTTTCAGGAAACGCCGCAGAAGCGACCGGTTCAAGGGCGGCGCGAGTCAAAGCAGCCAAAGTATCCACAAGGGGCTGGCTATCATTGAGCATTTCTGTCCGTTCCAGGTGTAAACCTTGCTCTTGAGCAATTGCCCCTACCCCAATATCGATGTCGTACAAGATTTCGACATGATCGGCGATGAAGCCAATAGGAGCAACCAACAAATCCCGCTCACCCTGGCCGGCTAATTCGAGGACCAGTTCTTCGATTTGAGGTCCTAACCAGGGTTGACCGGTCTGGGCCGCGCTCTGGTACGAAAAGGTCCAGCGATCAGCCGGCAAAGCCAGGCGTCCAGCCAGAAGAGCGGCCGTCTCTCGCAGCTGTGAGTCGTAGGGATCGCCCTGTTCCAAGATGAATTCCGGCAAACTGTGGGCAGTGAAGACGATCAAGACGCCATCACGCTCATCTTCACTCCATCGGGTCAAGGCAAATAACACATTGGCGACGATTCCGTTTAAGTAGTCGGGCTGGGTTCCCCAGCTTTCGACAAAGTTGATGGCTATTGCCGGGTTGCTTGATACAGCGACCGCCTGTTCGAGTTTTTCGCGATATTTACCTATGCTGAGCATGCTGTAATGGGGAGCCATACAGATGGCGACCAGGTATTCAATGCCATCGGCGGCTATCTGGGCCACAACCTCCTCGATAGAAGGACGCCAGTGGCGCATGCCCACATAGACCGACATCTGGAGCCGTTGTTGAAGTTTTTTTGCAACGCTCTGGGTGATAGGCAATAAAGGCGAACGGCCGCCGATCAAGCTATATCGCTCGCTAATATCGTCGATCAATTCCTGGGGCGTGAACCGGCCGCCGCGAATGTCTAGCAGATATTCGGGAATATCTTCGAGATCGTCTGGCCCGCCATAAGCCAGCAGGATAACAGCCGTTTTTCCTATCCGATCCATCATTAGGCTTTGTCAGCCTCCATTGCTCTGGGTTCATAGGTGCAAAATGGCTCTTCGCCCAGATAATCCATGGTCATGCCATAGGCGCGGGCCCGGCAGCCACTGCATACGCGCTTAAATTCACATATACCGCACTTGCCGCTTAACAGATCAGGTTCCCGCAAATCGGCGAAAAGCGGCGAGCCTTGCCAAATTTGTTGGAACGGTTCGCGGCGGATATTGCCAGCTTCCAGAGGTAGGTAGCCACATGGGAATACCTCTCCCCGGTGGCTGACAAAGACCACGCCCGTGCCGGCTAAACAGCCCTTGGTCATGGCACTCATAGCCTGCTGCCCGTTAGCACCTGGATGGCGACCCGGGTGACCGCCCGGATGGCCGCTGTTGGTGCTTTCGTCACCGGCGTGCTTCTGGCGGTGCATACTCTGAGGGCGTTGGCGGAAAATGCCCTGGCGCCTCTCCTCCGCCTGGCGTTGGCGGACGATACGGAAATAATGGGGCGCGCAAGTCGCTTTGAGCTCAATGCCACCTTCCATTTCGGCATCGTACATCCAGTTGAGCACATCTTCATACTCTTCGGGAGTAATTTGTTGGTCTTCGGCGATTTCAACACCGCAGCCCACCGGCACCAATAAAAAGAGATGAAGGGCTACCGCGCCCAGGCTTTTGGCCAAAGCCAGGGTCTCAGGCATCTGGTCCACATTGTGCCGGGCGACGGTGGTGTTGATCTGGTAGGGGACGCCTACGTCGCGCAGGTGACCCATGCCGGCTATCGCCAGGTCAAAGGCGCCCCGCCCGCGGAAGATATCGTGGGTGGGCGCATCGGCCCCGTCAAAACTGATGCTCACCCGGCGAACGCCGGATTCTTTGATCTTTTGGGCCACATCTTCATCGATCAGCGTGCCATTGGTAGCCAGGGCGACGATGAGGCCGGCGTCGGTGGCGTGCCGGGCAATGTCGAAGATGTCCGGCCGAAACAATGGTTCACCGCCGGACAAGACAAAAATCGGCCGGCCAAAAGCGGCTATTTGATCGATGAGGTCAAAAGATTCCTGGGTCGTCAGGTCTTGGGGCAATAGCTGGTCGGCCACGGTGATTCGGCGGCAGTGGATACACTCGAGGTTGCAGCCGGCCGTTGATTCCCAAAAGACAAGCCTTGGCGCTGGATACTGGGCCGGATGCGGCGCCGATTGCGGTATTTGATTCACGCTTCACTCCTATTGGTAAACATGGCCTACTTTCACACAAAAAAGATCTTGTAAGCCTGTTTCACCTCGGGCGCAACGGCTCGTTCTAAGGTAAACTTGATGGTAGAGCCGTTCCACGCTTAAAAAGATGATGGAACTGGGTGATGGATATCGAGAGCAGTTTCTCTTATACAACTTGGGCCGATATATAAGAGAATACAACAAAAATCCTTGTTAAATCTATACAAAACTACACAACGATGGGGATTATAGCCAGCCAAATCGATCGAACAATGTGACAAACGTCACTAACTTATATGGCAAATGACACTATTTTGATATCAAATCCGTATCGACTTTCCTGCTGTTTAGGTTTTTTGGGTAGCCATTTAGGAGATAAAAATGGAGTGGCACATTCAATGCGAGCCAGATGAAATTTCCCGCTATGTGTTTTGCCCCGGCGATCACGGCCGGGCCAAACGTATCGCCGATCAATTAGAAAATTCTTATTTAGTCACCGACAGCCGCGGGTACGCCGTTTATTCAGGCACCTACAATGGTATCTTCATGACCGCTTGCGGGACGGGCATGGGCGGGCCCACGGTGGCGATCGCCCTGGAAGAGTTGGCCCATATGGGAGCCGATACCTTCATCCGGGTAGGTTCCTGCGGCGTTTTTCAAAAAGGTCAAAGTCCGGGTGACATCATCATCGCCAGCGGTACCTACCGGGCCGGGGGCACGGCCAACGCTTACTTACCGCTCAACTATCCGGCCGTGCCTACTTTTTCCATTATGCGATCCCTGGTGAAGAGCGCCGAAAAGCTAGATATCGCCTACACAGTAGGCGTAGGCGTGGCCGGCGACGCATTTTACGCTCCCCACAAGCCCGGTTACAAGGAGATGTTGAGGGATGCCGGCGTCATTTCGATCGAGATGGAGAGCGACACCCTTTTCATCTTGGGCGCTTACCATGGCTGGCGGACCGGCGCGTTGTACGCTTCAGACGGCACGCCCGACGAAATCAAACCCAAATGGGGAGAGGCGACTTTCCGGCAGGCAGAAGGTAAGGTCATCACCATAGCTTTACGAGCCATGGAAGCCATTGCCCAGAGGGACGTGCAAGGCGCTGGCTGATTCCGATTTTAGTCGCATTCACAAGACAAACGCACTGTTAAGTTGATCGATAAAATTGTTATTCCGAATGGAGTTTACGGAATGAGGAATCCCCGAAACCTTACATCAGAAAAGTACGTTTAGTTTTAACAAAGGTGGTGGGGATTCCTCCCTTCAGTCGGAGCATTTCAAAAACCTGCTTTACCTTTGTTCGATTCAACACTTTTAGCTTATTCAGCGTAGGCCCAACAGCAACTCAATCGTCAATTGATCGAGCCGCTCGTAAGGCAGGCCACGAGCGCCAAGGGCTACCCGGTCGAATTTGGCATCTTTCAAGGCCGCCACTTTATCGGCCGAGTATGGACCTTTGAAGGCATCGGTGGAACCATCATCAGCGTTAATCTCTTCCAGCAAAGCCTTGATTTCCGGGTCTTCGTTCCATTGGAGCGATTTTTCCTTCAATATGAGGTAGGTGCGCATGCAACCCCGGGCGAAATCCTTCACGCCTTCATAATCCTCGCTGCGGTAGGCATGGGCATCGAAGTGACGGTTGCCGCCGTAACCCACATCTTCCAGGAACTTGACTAGGAAAAAGGCGCTTTTCAGATTGACAGCCCCAAAACGGAAATCTTGATCGTAGCGGCCGAAGGCCTGGTCGTTGAGATCGATGTGGAATAATTTACCGGCTTCCCAGGCCTGGGCGACGGCGTGGACGAAGTTCAAGCCGGCCATGTATTCGTGAGCAACCTCGGGGTTCACGCCCACCATGTTGGATTGATCCAAAGTTTCGATGAAGCCTAACATGGCCCCGGTAGTCGGCAAAAAGATATCGCCCCGCGGCTCGTTGGGCTTGGCTTCCAGGGCGAATACGAGATCATAACCCTGGTCGATGACGTACTCGCAGAGGAAATTTAATGCTTCGCGGAAACGTCTGAGGCCATCAGCCGGATCTTTGCTGGCATCGGTCTCGGTGCCTTCGCGGCCGCCCCAGAATACATAAGTCTTGGCGCCCAATTCAACGCCCAGGTCGATGGCTTGCATCGTCTTTTGTAAAGCATAGGCCCGAACTTTGTGATCGTTTGAAGTGAAGGCGCCATCTTTAAAGGCCGGGTCGCCGAAGAGGTTAGTAGTCGCCATGGGCACCACCAGGCCGGTATCTTCCAAGGCAGCCCTGAAGTCGGCTACGATTTGATCGCGATCGGCCGGCGTAGCATCGATTGGCACCAGGTCATTGTCGTGGAAGTTCACGCCATAAGCGCCAACTTCCGCTAATAGGTGGACTATTTCAACGGGGCTTAATTGCCTGCGCACCGGCGATCCGAATGGATCGCGGCCGATATTGCCGACGGTCCAAAGCCCAAATGTAAATTTGTGTTCTGCTTGTGGTTCGTAATTATCAGACATGGTTTTACCCTTACTCCTGGAGTTTGCTCTTCCTGATCGAGCGGCAAGCCAAGTCAAAGGTCTTGCCACCTACCTTTCCCGGCCGTTAGGAGAGGACTGTTCCCGCAATATAGCGGAGATATGGCTATCTCAAACCCTGATGGCCAGCAACTGCTTCGCCTTGCGCACAGCCAGGCTGGCATCAGGTGCGTAGCCGTCAGCGCCGATCTCAGCAGCGAATTGGGCGTTTGTTCCCGGTCCACCAACCATGATTTTCACCTGGTCCCGCACGCCGGCTTCAGTGATCGCCTCGATGATGGTTCGCATCATGGGCATGGTCGTCGTCAATAGCGCTGACAGGCCGACCAGTTCAATACCTTCGTTCTGGATGGTTTCCACGAATTTCTCCGGCGGCACATCCGGTCCTAGATCGATGACATCGAAACCTGCTCCTTCCCACATCATGGCCACCAAATTTTTGCCGATATCGTGCAGGTCGCCTTTGACCGTGCCCAGGGCAGCTCTGGCGACGGGCTCAGCGCCGGTCTCGGTTAGTCTGGGGCGCAGCAAGTCCATGACGCCCCGTGTCGCAATGGCGGAGGCCATCATCTCAGGCAGGTAGAATTCCCCAGTTTCAAAATTGTTGCCGACGGTATCCATTGCCGGCACCACGCCATCGCTGATGATCTGCTGCGGCTCGACCTCTTCGGCGAGCATCTGCTGGGCGGCGGCGACGGCTACGGTAGTATTGCCATCAATGATGGCAACTTTCAGTTGGCCGATCTCAGCCGGCAACCCTTTTTCCTTTTGGGTAAGCGCGGCCGCTTCTTCAACCGTGAGGGCCCGGGCCGGCAGGGAATCGGGACTGGTGCTGATCGCGATGGGCTTTTCCGGCGGCACGCTGTAAACGTAATCAACTGGTCTTTGGCCAACGCCACCGTGCCCATATTGACCGTACTCCTGCAACGTTTCCCACATGGCCATAATATTTGCCGGGGGCACGTTTGCCTGGATATTATGAACGGCCGCAGCCACAAAGCCACCATTGGCTCCAAAATCGTCGATCCGGCGCCGCACTTCGTCACGCACCTGATCGGGCGTTCCGTCGGTGAAGGCGCCTTGAGTATCCACCAGGCCACCCCAAAAGGTGATATCATCGCCAAAATCGCGTTTTAGCGCCGACGATTCCATGCCTACAGCACTTACCTGCACCGGGTTGATGATGTCCACGCCAACCTCAATCAAATCGGGGATGATCTCGCGAATAGCGCCACAACAATGGTAGAAGATCTTGGCCTTACTCCGAGCCTTGATGAAATCAAAAATCTTCTTATGGCGAGGCTTCACGATCTCTCGATAGGTTTCTGGTTTCAGCAGCAAACCAAATTGCCCGGCAACATCGTCAGCTTCCTGGACCACGTCAGCGTAATCACCTACCATGGGCAGGGCGATCTCCCAATAGGCCAGTTTGAGATCGACGATGGCATCCATCAGATAAGTGAGCCAATCCAGGTTGGTGACGAAATCAGGGTAGAACTTGGCGAAACCCCGGGTCCAGGCCGTTAGTTCCAGGAATCCAGCTGATAAACCACCCAGGATCACCAACTCTTTCCGCTCCTCCGCCACGTGTTTGGCCCGCTCAACCAGACCTGTGAATCGGGCCGGGTCCACCGGATCGGGCCAGGGATAGTTTTTGATGTCTTCAATCGACACCGCTGGTTCCAGGGGATGGTCATACATGTCGTAAAAGAACCCGCCATCTTGCGGCTTTCGCCAGCCAATTCCCCACTCATCGTGGAAAAAATCATAGCCGGGCATGTCGGTCGAATTGACTTCAATCTTGAAGGTTGCCGAAGAACGGGGCGCAACGTTGCGAATGTCGCAGCCCAGTCTCTGACGAACATCGTCGTCAACCGTAGCGATTTGCTGGAAGACATCCATCACCTGGACCTCTTTTTCCGGCAAACCCAGGTAGCGGCGCAGTTTGCGGTAAGCGTTCACATGGACGCTGGTTAAAACAGTGCCGCCTAGATCGAAGGGAATTCGATCGGCTTCTTTGTGCTCTAGCGCTAATTTAACGCGCTCACGGGAATTCATAGATCAACCTCCTCCAAAAGTATCAATCGCTAGTTGAAATATGGGTCAAATACTCTTTTACCTTGCCGGCGATTCGGCCTGCCGCCTGGTCCATCATTTGCCGGCCGGCTTCGGCCGTAGCCTGGCGAGGGTCGTCGGCTTGATGGACCGTTCTATCTGGCGTTGGATGGCCTAAAAAAGTCGGGTAATCGATGATGGCCCAGTCGGTGTTCTTGAGCGCCTGGGATTGATCGGGCAGGCGATCGAGATCCACAATATCGGGCGCTAGGGCCAGCATAACCGAAGTTTCGATGCGTGAGGCATGACCGACTTCCAGGATGCCATCTTCATTGGCTACAAAGGGCAACTCGACCAGGACGTGAATTTGTCCGGCGGCGTTATATTCGGCCGCTACTCGCTCCAAAGTCTCGATCTGGTTGGTAGCCGCATGACCGCTGACGATCACGACCATTTGGAATCCAAAACCGGCGATGAGTCGCAGGTTTTCACGGACCAGTTGAGCAAAATTATCTTCGTAGGCATACATGCTGGGTAGCGTGTTGGCCGGAAAATCCATGCCAATGACCCAGTCGCTGGGCTCGAAACCCAGCCAATCCAGCACCTCAGGCGGGCGTTCTCGCTCAGTGCCAAAATAGGTGGTTGGCATCACCAAACCGCCGCTTTGTTCGGCGGCTTGCAGCGCTACGGCCTCGGCATTAAAAGAATCGACGCCCATGGGCAGGTGGGGACCGTGCCATTCGATGAGGCCCAGAGGCCAATAAGCGACCGGGGCCCGCTGCCTTTCGGCCAATATTTCATCGGGACGCAGGAATTGAAGTTGTCGGGTGCGCATCGTCAAACAAGCCTCGTCGTAGCCAGGCGCCGTTCCTGTCCATCAGCAGCGGCTGTCAACCATAGTTCGACGGTCCGGGCGTCGCCGGGTAAAAAGACGACTTTGTCGAGATTGAAGGCCGCCAGCGGGTCCACCCAGCCTAAGGAATGCCGGGTGATGACCTGTCCATCTTCAGCGCACCATGCCAAGAACATCTCGCCGTAATCAAATACGCCAAATTGCCCACTCAGCCGGGCGTAATCCCCCGATGGCTGAGCCATTAACGGTTCGGTGACACAACCTGCCTCGCCAACGTCGACGACAGTTCCAAAACAGCGGCAGACGCCCCATTCGATGGAAAAAGTTGTCGATTGGCCTGGTTGGATCGTACGCAGAGGGCCCAGCACCTCAGTCTCCATTAAATAGATATGGGTCGCCGCATAATCCAGGTTGGCCACCTGTCCGGAGCCGACAGTCCAGCACTCGACCGTGACGCCATCGTCGGGGTAATCGGCCCCTGGTTCATATTGAAATCGTTCGGTGAAGGCATAACCTTCGGTCGGCTGGCTGAAGGCTATCCAACCGGCTGGCGAGTCAATGCCCACCTTGCCGATTTCCCACAGGTATTGGGCCTTGAATAGCTTGCCGCTTTCATCCGTGCCCCATTGAGGATTGTCCTCATCACCAAACATGACGTTATATCCTCGGGGAAAACGGCTATTGGGATTGAGCGGGGTCGTGACGCTGCAGGTAGGATCATGGCCCAGCGAACCATCCGCTTGCCGGCGCTCGGCCCGCAATTGGACCACATCCCAAATGCTCCAGCGGACCGGTTGTTCAGCCAGGCAAAGAAAAGTCAGATCCACCTGTACCCGACTGCTACCCGGGAACAGCTTAAATTGGCGCTTAATCTGCAGCCCAGTTCGCATGTCTGGAGGGCTAACCATCCGGACCATCGCCGACGATGAGCTGGCTGCGAGTTTCTCCAATGAATACCGGCCTGTATCCAGAATAGGGTCAGGAGGACCGTGCCACTGTTCGTCACTTTCCCAACCCTGGGGAGCGGGCCAGGTTTTGTCACCACCATAGTTTTTCCAGGCCGCCAAAGATCCATCGCCCATATTTTCTTCAGGCGTGAATAACTTTCCAGCTAGGTTGGGATCAACGAATAAAAAGGGGTGAGGACCTAAATCATAAGCCATGACGCGCCCGCCAATATCAGGCACGGCAACCAATTGAATGTATTCGTTTTCCAGGTAGCAGGCTTCCCAACCTCGAAATGGGCCTTGCCTGATACGGCATTTTGTGATGTCGTTCATTCGCCGACCGCTGCTCCTTCTCGATCCACCTTAACAGCAGCGAATTCATCCTTCACACCAGTCGCATGGGCCATCAAAATTTCTTCAGTCGCCCCTTCGCGATCGATGATGCCGGTGACCCGCCCCTCATGCATGATGACGATTCGGTTGGCAAGAGCCAGAACTTCGGGCAATTCAGATGAAATGAGGATGATGCCTACACCTTCACGGGCTAGATTGTGCATCAATTCATATATTTCGGCTTTGGCCCCAACGTCGACGCCGTGAGTTGGCTCATCCAGGATCAGGAGCTTAGGCTTGGTTGCCAGCCAACGAGCTAGCACGGTCTTCTGCTGGTTGCCGCCGCTTAGGCTGCTGACCGGCTCGTCGACAGACGCCAGCCGGATGTCTAACTGCCCGACAAATTTTTCGGCAAGGCGTCGTTCGGCGCTTTCGTTGATATAACCTTTGTACATGTGCGGCAGTTCAGCCAGCGACACATTCTTCAAAATCGCCAAATTCATGAAGAGACTCTGAACCTTACGATCTTCGGGCACCATGGCTAAACCAGCGCGGATGGCCTGGCCTGGAGATTTGAAACGAACTGGTTTACCGTTTAAAATGACCTCGCCTTTATCGTAACGATCGGCCCCGAAGACAGCTCTTAGCAGTTCGCTGCGACCTGCACCGACCAGGCCTGAGAAAGCCAGAATTTCTCCAGCGTGTAAGTCGAAGGTGACATCCCGGAATCTTGTCCCGGTCAAACCCCGCACTTCCAATAAGGTTACTGAAGTATCGCCGCGAATAACGAAATCGGTCAGAGCTCTGCGATCCAACTCCCGGCCGACCATCATGCTGATGACGGTCTGTTCATCTGCCTCATTGCTGGGGATGGTGCCCACATACTGGCCATCACGAAATACGGTGATACGGTCGGAGATTTGCAGGACCTCTTCAATCTTATGAGAAACGTAAATAATGGCGATTCCCTTAGCCTTAAGGGATTCGATAACTTCAAATAGACGCTCTGTTTCCGTTTCCGACAATGAGGAGTTGGGCTCATCCATGATGATGAGTTTCGCGTTGGTGGATAGAGCGCGTGCGATTTCGATCATTTGCCGCTGAGAGATGGTCAGATCACGCACTGAGGCCCGAGGATCAACATCGAGGTCGATGACGCGCATGGCCTCGATGGTTTTTCGTTCCAGTTCTTTCCAGTTCAGGATGCCAACCTTACCCTTCATGCGCCCCATAAACATATTCTCGATGACGTTCATCGAGGGCATCATGGATAACTCCTGGTGAATGATGGCAATTCCGGCATGTTGCGCCTGGCTGGGTTGGAGGTACTCTACTTCCTGCCCTTCAAAGATGAAACGACCGCTATCGCGGGAATAAATGCCGCCTAATAAATTGATGAATGTAGATTTGCCTGCTCCGTTCTCCCCAACTAAAGCGTGAACTTCACCATAGTTCAGGTCAAATTTTACGTTATCGAGCGCTTGGACACCACCAAAGCGCTTGGAAATATCCTCTGCCTTTAGGATCTGTCCCTTGGTCTGGGCCATGGCACCATATTCCTTATATTGGCAAGTACGGGTTCAAAACTATAAAGGGAATACAGTCGTCAACCCACATTTGTTAGGCAACATCTGTTACCGCAATTAACAGAATCACTCACTTAAAAATCTAAGGTTTTTAACCGTCAATAGCCTATCACAGACTCATCACCAGGCTTCCTGATGAGTCTGTCTGGTTTTGGTGGGGCCAGACTTATCTGGCCCCACCAAGAAGAAGAGAATTGATACTTACTTAGGGCGCAGTCCAGTATTCGTCAATGTTGTCCTGGGTGACAATGGCTGCATCCGTTGCCAGGCGGGCGCACTCGGGTGCTTCACCGGTCACCAGGTAGTTGAACAGGCGAATGGCCGGATCATGTCCTTGAGCGAAGGGATTCTGACCAATGGTGGCGCTGATGACGCCTTTCTGGACGTATTCCATGGTCTCGTCAACGAAGTCGAAGGAAACTACAGCCACTTCGCCAGTCTTGCCAGCATCTTCCACTGCGCCTGCCGCTCCAAAAGGACCACCAGCTGTCACATAGATGCCTGCCAGGTCCGGATTGGCGGTCATGAAGTCCTGGGCCTGAGTGTAGGCGATGTCGCCCTGGTCCGTGTTCTCCACTTCACCGATGATCTCGATGTCAGGATAATTCTCGGCCAGGTAGTCAACAAAGCCCGTTCGACGCAGTTCATGTGCCTCGACGGCGAAAAAGCCGGTGATGATGCCCACCTGGCCCTCGCCGCCAATCGCATCGGCCATAGCCTGAGCAGCCGTCTGGCCTTGCAGGTACAGATCCGCGCCGACGAAGAAGAGGCGAGCGTTTTCGGCATCCGTCTCCGAATTGAAGGTGGCGACCGGAATACTGGCCTCGACGGCGGAATTGATGAAGGTCACGATGCCCGCATCGCCGGCAATGGTGGCGATGGCGTCATATTCCTGGGCCACGGCCGCTTCGATGCCGCCACTGAAGAAGTCGGTGGTATGGGCTTCACCGGGCACGATCCAATCAACTGTTGTGTCATGCATAGCCAATTCGTCAGCCGCAGCAAAGGCGCCTTCCTTCACCGGGATCCAGAAAGGATTATTCTCCAAACCTAAGATGGCGATCTTCAGCGGCCGGTCGGGTGTCACGTCAACAGGAGCTACAACGCCTTCGTCAGGCGCCGGGCACTGGGAGTCGAAAGCTGGGCTGGGCTGAAGCTCGACTTCATCCACAACAACCGTCTCAGGAGCTGCTTCAGGCTCTTCTACCAACCCTTCGCTAGGCGTCCAGTATTGATCGATATTGTCTTGAGTGACGATGGCTGCTTCTGTTGCCAGACGGGCGCACTCGGGTGCTTCACCAGTCATGACATAGTTGAACAGACGAACGGCCGGATCATGTCCTTGAGCGAAGGGGTTCTGACCAATGGTGGCGCTGATGACGCCTTTCTGGACGTATTCCATGGTCTCGTCAACGAAGTCGAAGGAAACTACAGCCACTTCGCCAGTCTTGCCAGCATCTTCCACTGCGCCTGCCGCTCCAAAAGGACCACCAGCTGTCACATAGATGCCTGCCAGGTCCGGATTGGCGGTCATGAAGTCCTGGGCCTGAGTGTAGGCGATGTCGCCCTGGTCCGTGTTCTCCACTTCACCGATGATCTCGATGTCAGGATAATTCTCGGCCAGGTAGTCAACAAAGCCCGTTCGACGCAGTTCATGTGCCTCGACGGCGAAAAAGCCGGTGATGATGCCCACCTGGCCCTCGCCGCCAATCGCATCGGCCATAGCCTGAGCAGCCGTCTGGCCTTGCAGGTACAGATCCGCGCCGACGAAGAAGAGGCGAGCGTTTTCGGCATCCGTCTCCGAATTGAAGGTGGCGACCGGAATACTGGCCTCGACGGCGGAATTGATGAAGGTCACGATGCCCGCATCGCCGGCAATGGTGGCGATGGCGTCATATTCCTGGGCCACGGCCGCTTCGATGCCGCCACTGAAGAAGTCGGTGGTATGGGCTTCACCGGGCACGATCCAATCAACTGTTGTGTCATGCATAGCCAATTCGTCAGCCGCAGCAAAGGCGCCTTCCTTCACCGGGATCCAGAAAGGATTATTCTCCAAACCTAAGATGGCGATCTTCAGCGGCCGGTCGGGCATTAGATCAACCGGGGCTACCACACCTTCGTCCGTCGCTGCACATTGGGAGTCAAAGGCTGGGCCTGCGGCGCGCTCAACTTCGTCGACCATGACCACACCTGCCTCGACTTCTTCCATCGGTTCCTCGGCCGGTTCTTCGGCGACCTCCTCCTGAGTATCGGGCACTTGCTCAGCGGCCTCTTCGACCGCTTCCTGTACCTGTTCGGCTGCCTGGCCGCCGCATGCTGCGAGGACTAAGGCCAACACAAGCACGAGTACGACTAATTTAATTTGTTTCATGAGTTTTTCTTCTCCTTAACATTTGAAGCTACCTCAAGGGACAACAGTTCAGTAAAAGTCTTATCTTCCAGAAATCCTCTCAATAATCTATCCTCCTTTATTTTTGGTCTTCCTTCTTTCACTCCTGATATGTGTGTGATACGGTACATGCATTTAAGAAAATTTATGGTCGAGCCGTTACACACTTAAAAAAATTACTGGCCGCGGCGCCGTAGTTGATCAGCAGCAACTGCCAGGATGATGACGACGCCAATGGCGATGGTCTGGGCAAATATCGGCACGTGTAGCAGTACAAAAGCGTTTCGCATAACAGCCATGATGGCCGCGCCGATGATCGAGCCGATGATGGTCCCTTCGCCACCCATCAGGCTGGCTCCGCCAATGACCACGGCGGCGATGACGGCCAACTCCATGCCGACACCAGAATTGGTTGCGGCAGTAGACAACAAACCACCGGTCATGATTCCCGCCAGAGCACAAAACATGCCGGTTATGGCGTAGACGAAGATTTTGACCCTATCGATTGGTACACCAGACAAGCGGGCTGCCTGTTCATTGCTGCCTGTGGCATATATTTGCCGTCCAAGCACGCTATAGCGGAGGAATAAACTAAAAACGATCACCAGGATGAACATTTCGATCACTGGGAAGGGTACAGGGCCGATATAGCCAGCGCCCAAAAAGTTGACCGCTTCGTCGCGCATGGGCACATTGCTGGCCACCGTTCCCTGAAGACCCGAAGCTCCAAGGTAAGTCAACCCCCGGGCGATACTGAGCATGCCCAATGTCGTAATGAAAGGATTGACCTTCGCTTTGGTTATAACCAGACCATTGGTCAATCCAAGGAGCGTCCCCCCAGCCAGGCCGATGAGTACAGCCATCCAAGGAGGCACGGCACCGGTGAAGATAAGCCGAGCGGTCAGGACGGACGAAGCCGCTAGGACAGATCCGACGGAGAGGTCGATGCCGGCCGTGATGATGATCATCGTTTCGCCGATGGCCATGATACCGATGGTGGACATCCCCCGCAATACGTTGAAGACGTTTTGCGAGGACCAGAAATAGGGGCTCAGGAGGCTCATGGCAATCGTTATCACCACCAAGGCAATGAAGACCCCCATTTCCCTTGACTGGAAGATCCGCCGGATGGCCTTGCCGGCGCCATTCGAAGAGCGTGTTTGTTCTCCAACTGGTTCAACTTGTTGCATACTTATCTCCTCAGAATCAGCTTCGAATGTTTCTGCCGGACCTCAATTCGAGACCAGATCAACGTGATGTGTTCGCGTATAGCACGGGATGCCGCCTCACTGTCACCTGCGGTAAGAGTCTCAATGATCGGTATATGGGTGTCGGCAATATCTTCCAAACCATCGAAAGAGTCTCGGTGAGTTTCCATGATGAAGCGCTGAATCTGACTATATAGGGGGTGCCAGGCCCGGGCTAATGCGGCGTTGTCAGACCAATGACAAATGGCCTGGTGAAAATGCATATCGTGCTCGGTTAAAGCAAACATATTGCCAGCCTGTCCGGCCCAGCGCATCTCCCCTACCAAATCTTCTAATTGAGCACATTGTTCAATCGTGATAGTTTTGGCCAGGCGCTTGATGGCCAATTCCTCGATCACGCTGCGGATGGCAAAGAGTTCGTAGATTTGATCGAGGGAGACGCTAGCGACGACCGTGTCTCGTCGCGCACGTCTTTCGACAAGACCCTCTTGCCCCAATCTCTGCAGTGCTTCTCTGACAGGTCCCTGGCTGGTTCCCATTTCAGTCGCGATGTCCATTTCGACAATGCGGGTTTCCGGCTTGAGTTCGCCTTGGATGATGTCAGCGCGCAACCGGTCGTAGATTTGATCGGCCAGGGATTTCATAACAGCTTTGGTAACCGGCAGTTTAAAAACATCGGGAAGCGCCGCGTCACTCTTTTCCTCTCAAAGAAATCAAGCGCAAACAGGAATAGAGATTATTAATTAATGATAATCAATAATCTCTAGATATAATAGTATCGATGCCTGTTAATTGTCAAGTCGCTTGTGACCGACAAATGAATTCAGCCTCAAGAAGTAGGCAACAGAATTCGAAACAACAAGGAATATGTTTATAACCCAAACTAATTCGTTGTCAGTATACATTTGTCTCCCTTAACGTCAATGCGTTTAGCTGATTTTATGATGGATGTCATGTTTAGAAGGTGACGATCGTCATATTCTAGTCACCAGTGTAATCCAGTGCATGAATTAAGGAGAATAAGCTCTTGACACTATCTTGGTCGGTTAGTAGACTCTATTTTAGTTGGTTTTGTATCCAAACAAATATCAGGGCTACTGTGATGAATCAAAACTCCGTCGATCACACCATCATGCGCGATATGAATCTAGCGCTGATCTTGAACACTTTGCGCCGGGAGGCACCGCTTTCACGAACCGGCCTGGCGGCCCGTACAGGACTGAATAAGGCCACGGTAAGTAGCATGGTTCGCGAGTTATTGGACAGCGATTTCCTTTACGAACTGGCCATCGATAGTTCTTTGAGCGAGGTCGGCCGGCCGGCCACCAACCTGGAACTGAACCCCGATGCCGGTTTTTTCATCGGTGCGGAAATCGGCGTGGACTTCATCTCGGTCTTGGTCACCAATTTCGCCATTGGCATCGTATCGCGGCGCTACGAAAGCACCTTGAAACTCTATGACCAGCAAGCTATCCTGGATCGCCTGATCTTTCTATTGCAAGAGAGTTACCAACAAGTCTCGCGACGGGGAAAGCCTGTTTTTGGCCTGGCTGTCGGCGTTCCAGGTCTGGTCGACATCGTTGCAGGCACGCTATTATTCGCCCCTAATCTAGGCTGGAAGGACGTCCCCTTGCGCCAGATCCTGGAGGAAAAATTTGAGGGTCCGGTCTACGTGGCCAATGAAGCAAACCTGGCTGCACTGGGCGAAAGTTATTTTGGGGCCGGGAGGCGTTGCTCTAACATGCTTTATGTGAGTTCGGGCGTTGGCCTGGGCGGCGGCATCGTCATCGACAGCCAATTGGTGGAAGGGGCGACCGGTTTCGCCGGCGAAGTCGGCCACATGACTGTCGATCGGGATGGGTTGGCCTGCAATTGTGGCAATCATGGTTGTTGGGAGACGGTAGCCGGACAGCGAGCCCTCTTCCGGCGCATCGAAGAAGCCATCCAGGCCGGTTCGACATCGTGGATGGCCGAGATGACCGGTGATGACCTGGATGGGCTGACGATCCAACTGGTGGTCGAAGCTGCCAAAAGAGGCGATGAAGTAGCCTGCAAGGCCTTGGAAGAAACGGGAAGATGGCTGGGCATTGGTTTTGCCAGCCTGATGAACGTCATGAATCCCCAACTGGTCGTCTTCGGCGGTCCGTTGAGCCTGGCCCATGAATTTCTGCTACCAGTGGTTGAGGAGACGGTTCAATCGCGGGCCTGGTCATGGGTTCAGGAGAGAGCAAAAATCACCATCGCCGCTCATGGCGAAAATGCGGCCGTGATGGGCGCTGTGGCCATGATCTATCGTGATGTACTGGATCGGCCTAGAGATTGGCTGAAATAGGGCCGGTACTCAAACCAAGTTCCCAGACATAGCAAGTAACCGAAGGTTTGCATTTTTGTTAAAATCAATGACTTCGGCTTATTTTTATCATGGGGTCTTATCGATCCCAACCCAAGCATGAACGGAGCATATCTATGACGATTGCCATAAAAGGTGAACAGTTGATCGCCGGAGAAAGTAGCCGCGACGGACAGATCACTTTCAGCAGCGTCAATCCGCAAACGAAAACACCATTATCGTGGTCCTTCGCCGACGCCACCTTGGACGAGATCGATCGGGCCGTAAACGTTGCTTCATCAGCCTTCGAGGAAACGCGGGACTATCCGGCCGATCGCTTGGCCGAATTCTTAGATCGTGTCGCTGTTGAAATCGATGCCCTCGGTGGCCAGCTTCTGGAAGTGGCCCAGGCCGAAACAGCCCTAGGCAAGACTAGGCTCTCCGGAGAGCGTCAGCGGACGACGGGCCAATTGCGAAAATTCGCGGCGTTGCTGCGCGAAGGCTCCTATGTAGAAGCGATCATCAACACCGCTCAACCTGAACGTCAGCCAACACCTGGACCCTTCATCGGCCGGATGTTATATCCCCTGGGGCCGGTGGCCGTTTTTTCGGCCAGCAATTTTCCGTTCGCCTTTGCCGTCGCCGGCGGCGATACGGCTTCGGCATTTGCGGCCGGTTGTCCAGTCATCGTCAAAGGACATCCCAGCCATCCGGCCACTTCCGAATTATTTGGCCGAGCAATCAACCAGGCAATAGGGGCTCTAGATTTCCCAGCTGGTTTTTTTTCCTTGTTACAAGGCCGGTCAGTTGAAGTCGGCCAGTCACTGGTGACTCACCCTGGTGTAACGGCCGTGGGTTTCACAGGATCGTTAGGTGCGGGCCGGGCCATCTACAATGCGGCGGCTGCCAGGCCAAACCCTATCCCGGTCTATGCTGAAATGGGCAGCGTCAATCCCGTCGTCATCTTGCCCGGCGCGCTTCAAGAACGAGCTGAGGCCATCGCCGTTGGGCTGGTCTCCTCGTTAACCCTGGGAGCCGGACAATTTTGCACCAATCCAGGGTTGATCTTCGTTGTCGACGGCCCCCAGTCTCGCCAATTTTTAGAGGATGTGAGCCAGCGTCTCAAAGACCAGGAAGCCGGCACCTTATTGAACCAGGCGATCGAAAGCGGCCTGGCTGAGGCCGTGTCCCAAACGCAAGAACTTCCTTCCATTCAACTTCTGACCGGTGGCCAAGTCATTGCTGGGGAATCTTATTGTTACGCCAATACCGTCCTGCAAAGCACGTCGGCCGCCTTTCGCGCTAATCCAGATTTGCAACGGGAACACTTTGGACCGGTCACCCTTTTCGTGAAGTGCCAGTCCCTAGCCGATCTCTTGGAAACAATGGCGTTTCTTCATGGCCACCTGACAGCCACGGTTCACGCCGACCAAAATGAGGGGCAAGTCGCTGGACAGCTCTTCCAACGCCTGAGGGACAAAGCCGGCAGGTTGATTTACAATGGCTTTCCGACCGGCGTTGAGGTCGTTTACGCCATGCACCACGGTGGCCCCTATCCAGCTACGACCGCCTCGGCTACGACTTCCGTAGGTATGGCAGCCATCAAACGATTCATGCGACCGGTCGCCTTTCAGGACGTGCCTGATGCGCTATTGCCTTCCGCCCTACAGGCGGCAAATCCGTTGGGCATCTGGCGTATTATCGACGATCATTGGACACAGAATCCGTTCGTGCGTAATGAGCACCCTGATATAGTTTAAGCTAGAAGGAGGATTACGATGGGCCGCTTGGATAATAAAGTCGCCCTCGTCACGGGCTCCGCAAGCGGCATAGGGCGAGGGATCGCGATTCGTTTCGCCAGGGAAGGAGCCAAGGTCGGGGTCTTAGATCTGACCGAGGCAATCGCCCTGCCGGTGGTCGAGGAAATCACAGCAAGCGGCGGAACGGCCCTTGCCCTGAGCGCTGACGTCGGCGATGAACAGCAGGCGAATGCGGCTGTGGGCAGGATGCGCCAGGTTTATGGGCCGGTTACTGTTTTGGTCAATAATGCGGCCGTCATGCCCGCCGGCCGCTTACACGAAACGGAACCGGCCGATTTTGATCGCTGCCTGCGGGTGAATCTGCGGGGAAGCTATCTCATGAGCCGGGCTGTCATCCCTGGAATGTTAGAACTAGGCGTTGGCAGTATCATTCACATGGCCAGCGTTACCGGCATTTTGGGCTTGCCGGGCCTGGCTGCATATTCGGCCACCAAAGGTGGTCTCATCTCCCTTGCCCGGGCCATGTCCACTGACTATGCCCGTTATGGCATCCGGGTCAACGCTATTTCTCCCGGGACCATCGACTCACCCATGCTGCATGAATTCGTTGTCAACCAATCAGACCCCGATTATTACCGGCGTGCATTTGACGAGATGCACCCCATCGGTCGGGTAGGTACCATAGAAGAAGTGGCCAGCGTGTTCGTCTTTCTGGCCTCTGATGAAGCCAGTTTCGTCACCGGCGCCAATTACGAGGTTGACGGCGGTTTAGGCGTCAAAGGCGAGCAGCCCCAAGATATCGAAGGAGAGTGAATTATGGAAATTTCCCCCGGCATCCACCGCATCAAATGCACCTTCGGCGATAACCGCATGGTTTACATCCATCTCTTGATCGGCGATCAATCTTGCCTATTAGTCGATACCGGTTGCGGTCATAATCCCGATCAGGAAATATTGCCCTATATGACTGAGGCTGGCCTAAACCCGGCTGATTTGACCTATATCCTCATTTCCCACTCCGATCTCGATCACCAGGGTGGCGATGCACCGATGAAGCAGATCGCGCCTCAAGCGCTGCTCATGTGTCACGACCTGGACCGACCCTGGGTCGAAGATACGGAGGCGCTCATTGCCGGCCGTTACTCCCAATTCGAGAAAGACCACGGCATCGGTTATGGCCAGGAAGGCAAAGAAGGCATTCGCCAGATGTGTCAAAGCCATCTCCTGGACATGACCCTCTCTGGTGGAGAAAAGATTCGCCTGGGAACTGATTGGACCGTCGAGGTCGTCCATACCCCGGGACATACCTGGGGCCACCTGGCCCTTTACGATCCGCGTAGCAAGACCATGATCTCCGGCGAAGCTGCCATGTGGACCTCGATCTTGGACGACGATTGGCGGCCGGCCTTGCCACCCACCTATTGTTACGTCGATACCTATCTCTCAACCCAGGAACGGCTGCTGGCCATGGATATCGAGACCCTCTCGCCCAGCCACTGGCCTGTACAGCGTGGGCCAGCCGTGGCCGAGTTCGTTGCCGAAAGCAAAAATTATTGCCTGCTGGTGGAGGCGAAGCTGCTCGATTTAGCCCGCTCTGACGGACCGTTCACTCTACGCCAGGCAATCGATACTCTCGGCCCGCAGTTGGGAAGCTGGCCGGCCGAAACCAATCAGGATTTCAGCTACGGCATGCTGGGCAACCTGGATAGCCTGACCAAACGAGGCCTATTGAACATTTCTCAGGATGCCGGGCCCAATATCACCTGGAGTTTACCCTGATGCATGAGCCCATGATCGTTCGTTATTTTCACCCAGACACCGGCCGTCGCCTGGGCATCCGGCTCGGAGAGAGCGTCTATGACGTCACAGGTCAAGTCGGATCCCTCTCAAGCTGGCTCAAATCCAGCCAGAACCGCGTCGAAGAGGCCATCGAAGAGTTAATCCAGGTCGCACAAGGTTCGAACCAAAGCTACCCGGCCGCTTTGTTTGACCGGACGCCTGTGGAAGATCAGCCTCATTGGCTGGCGCCCATCGACCATCAAGATGTTTGGGCGGCCGGCGTGACCTATGAGCAAAGCCGGAAAGCCCGGCAGGAGGAAGCCGTCGACGGCGGCGATGTGTATGCCCGGGTCTACGACGCAGACCGGCCGGAATTATTCTTCAAGGCCCAAGGCCCTTGGGTGGTTGGCCCCTTTGATCAGGTGGGCATCCGCTATGACGCTTCCTGGTCAGTGCCCGAGCCTGAACTGGGCCTACTGCTGAATCCGGCCCTGGAGGTAGTGGGCCTGGTAGCCGGTAATGACGTCAGCAGCCGCGACATCGAAGGCGAAAACCCCTTGTATTTGCCCCAGGCCAAGATTTACACGGCCTCCTGTTCTCTGGGACCGGGGATCTTATTACGGCCTCTCACGATTGAATGGCCCTCGCTCTCCGTCCAGATCGAGATCCGGCGAGGAAATAAGGTCGTCTTCAGCGGCGATACCCATACCGGGCGCATCCGCCGCCGACCTGGCGACCTGATCGACTATCTGGGCCGGGCCCTTCGTTTCCCGGATGGTGTCGTCTTGTTGAG
>JAHEJP010000561.1 GCA_024638855.1 Chloroflexota bacterium | reverse complement strand
AATTGTTTCGTTATTGGGAGAAGCGAAACATAACCAACGTCTTATTACGGCCACTATAACCGATAATTTGGATTCCAATACGAGGGGGGACGGCAAAGGCGGGGCTTGTTTGTGCTGGGTGGCGATTTTCGGGGCGGTTTGCGAGCGCTTTATGTATACTGACCCAGCGCCCGGATTCCTGGGCCGACAAAGTAACGTGACAGAACCGTAAGCAATATTAATGAAACGACCTCGTCCTAATAAGGAGAATAAGATGACGTTCAGCCGCTTTTTGACCACCTCCGTTACCGCTCTGAGCCTGTCATTGCCCGTATTGGCTCAAGAACCCGCGCCATCTGACAAGTCGCTAGAACGGGGCCACACTATAGAACGTCCCTACTCGCCCTACGCGGGCCGCGACTTCCCGACCAAGGTCCTGTGGGGCGACACCCATTTACATACCGCATTGTCGTTTGACGCTGGTTCCTTCGGCGCGCGCCTGTTACCGGACGACGCCTATCGTTTCGCCAAGGGCGAGGAAGTGACTTCATCCACCGGTCAGCGCACGCAGTTGTCGCGGCCGCTGGACTTTCTGGTAGTCGCCGATCATTCCGACAACATGGGTTTTTTCCCGCGCTTGTTGTCCGGCGACCCAAAGATCCTAGCCAACGAGAAGGGCCGGCGCTGGTACAACATGATCCAGAAGGGCGGCCAGGACGCGGTGACCGCGGCCTCCGAATTGATCCTCGCCTTCACCAAGGGAGATATTCCGCCAGAAATCATGTCGCTGCCCGCCACCGGACCTTACCGGTCGACCTGGGAGACCATCATCCAGGCTGCTGAAAGACACAATGATCCGGGACGTTTCAGCACCGTAATCGGCTACGAATGGACCTCCACTACCAATGGCGACAATCTGCATCGGGTGGTCATCTACCGAGATGGTGGCGACCGCGCGCGCCTGCTCGATCCCTACACCACTGCCAAGCCACTCGGCAGCGACAACCCCGCCGACCTATGGAAGTGGTTGCAGCGTTATGAAGACCATACCGGCGGACAGATCCTGGCGATTGCACATAACGGCAATTTGAGCAACGGCATCATGTTTCCGGAAGACCAGGCGTTTGCCAAGGCACTGGATAACAACTATGTGCAGACCCGTGCCCGGTGGGAACCGATTTACGAGATTACCCAGATCAAGGGTGACGGTGAGGCCCACCCTAAGCTCTCGCCGAACGACGAGTTCGCCGACTACGGCACCTGGGACCTGGGCAACCTCAACCTGAGCGTGGAGAAAAAAGAATCCATGCTGCAGTACGAATACGCGCGCTCGGCGTTGCAGATCGGACTGAAACTTGAAAACAAACTCGGCACTAACCCATACAAGATGGGTTTTATCGGCTCAACCGACAGCCATACGGCACTGGCCACTGCCGAAGAGGACAATTTTTTCGGTAAACACTCCGGTGGCGAACCTTCCGCGGATCGCTGGGAACACTACCTGGCGAAGTTTGGTGACAAGCAGCTCATGAATTATGAAAGCCTCGCCGCCGGCTGGGCGGCAGTCTGGGCGCGTAACAACACACGCGAGGAGATCTTTGACGCAATGATGCGGCGCGAGACCTACGCCACCACCGGCAGCCGTATGATGGTTCGTTTCTTCGGCGGTTGGGATTTCAACGACCAGGACGCTGGCAACCGCTTGCCCGCCGAGATCGGCTACACCAAGGGTGTTCCCATGGGCGGCGACTTGCCGAAACCGCCGCAAGACGCCAAGGCGCCGAGCTTTCTGGTGGCGGCGCTAAGAGATCCCTTAAGCGGTAACCTGGATCGCATCCAGATCGTTAAGGGCTGGATGGATGCCAAAGGCGAGACTTATGAAAACGTCTACGACGTTGCCTGGTCCGGTAATCGCAAACCCGACGCCAAGGGCAAGCTGCCATCGGTGGGCGACACCGTCGATGTCGCAAATGCGACTTGGAGCAACTCCATTGGCTCACCCGAGTTGATTACGGTATGGCAGGATCCGGATTTTGATCCGACACAGAAAGCGTTTTATTACGCCCGCGTGATTGAGATCCCAACGCCGCGTTGGACGGCCTACGACGCCAAACGCTTTGGTGTAAAGATGCCAAAG
>JAHEJP010000015.1 GCA_024638855.1 Chloroflexota bacterium | reverse complement strand
GTCCGCCACAGCTTATTCGAATGGCCCGATCCCATTGGCAGTTGTCCCGGCCTATCGCGGCCGGCCGGCGCACCTATCGTGTTGCTGTTGGGCGACGACGAACGCACTCCCCAGGTCACCAGCCATCGCTTAGCCAAAGGGGATCAACCCCTGGACTCATGCCTGTTTGACGAAACAAGTTACCGCAATAGCAACGATTACGCCCAGCAAACTGGGCGGACCATCCTCGACCTCAATGACGCTATCGTCATAATGCCCAAGGACCCGCTGCCGATCAATGAGGAGTATTCCGTACAAGTGGTGGTCGACGGCGAAACCTATACCTGGCGCTTCACCACCCGCCGTGGGCCGGAATGAGCCCTTCGACAAGCAAGTCGGTAGACATCACGAAGATCCAGACTCTCCTGTATCCTCCCGACCGCTAGGGAGGGATCCCTGAAGTCATGTAATGGAGCGGTTTCCGTCATTGGGTTCAAAGTCAAAGACACAGTAAACATAGGCTATTTCCATACTAGTGGTCTAGTGGCGCCGGTCCAGTGTCTGGCGTGAGCGCGATGAGGAGGCCCGGTGAAGGAATATGGAACCAAGACGTACGGCGAGCTGAATGCCGAGCGGTACGACGCGATGTACGAGGAGTTGATGGCAGCGGAGACACGCGACTCCGTGGAGACGCTCGCTGAACTCGCCGGCGGCGGGAAGGTCCTTGAGCTAGCGATTGGAACCGGACGGGTGGCGCTTCCGCTTGCCGCACGCGGCCTGTCCGTGCACGGTATCGAAGCCTCTCAAGGGATGGTCGCGAAACTCCGCGAGAAGCCCTACGGCAGCGCCATCCCCGTGGAAATTGGGGACATGGCCGAAGTCCGCGTAAATGGCACCTTTGATCTGATCTACCTGGTATTCAATACGATCTTTAACTTGACGACCCAAGAAGCGCAGGTGCGTTGCTTCCACAACGCCGCACGGCACCTGAACGCCGACGGCTTGTTTGTCGTGGAGACAGTTGTGCCTGACCTTTCCGACTTCGTGGACGGACAGCGCATGAAGGGCTCTTGGGCTAGGATGGACTCCGCGCGGTTCGAAATCGCGATTCACGATCCCGTCGTCCAAACCGTTGAGTTCCAACGCATCGTGATCAGCCAAGGCGGTACGCAGATGACCCCCCATTTCATGCGCTATGCATGGCCCTCCGAACTCGACCTCATGGCACAATTGGCAGGTCTCGAACGCCGCGTACGATGGGCGTGGTGGGACCGCTCTCCTTTCACCGCCGACAGCAAGAGCCATGTGTCGGTGTACGCACGTACCGGCAGTAGTGTTCACCGGCCTCCCGCCTAACAAAAAACAAGGAATTTTTCTCACGCTTCTTGACATCCTTCCAAATAGTACTATAATTCATAGTATACCCCCCCCAGGGGGGCAGGGTATGTATCAAAGGATAGTTATGATGGACGACAGCACAAAAACATCGGTCAGCAGGCGTTTAGCCAGCACTTCGGGACATATCAAAGGCATCAAGCGCATGGTGGATGAGGATGCTTATTGCATCGACGTGATCCAGCAGATCCAGGCCGTGCAGGCGGCCTTGAACAAGGTCAGCGGCTTGATCCTGGACAGCCATCTGCGCAGCTGCGTGACCACCGCCATTCGAGGCGACGATCCGGCCGAGCGCGAACGCGTGCTGGAAGAGGTGACCAGCGTTTTTGAAATGTCGTCGAAGATATGACCCTTTTTTTACCGTTTCAGCTATAAGGAGAATCTTTTCATGCAAAGCAAAACTGTGACCGTCCCCAATATCAGCTGTGGGCATTGCACCCACACCATCGAGATGGAATTGGCCGATATCAGCGGCGTTCAAAGCGTCAAGGCCGACCAGGATTCACGGCAGGTAGTCGTCGAATGGGGCGAACCGGCAACCTGGGAACAGATCGAAGCGATGTTGGTGGAAATCAATTATCCGCCAACAGCTTAGAGTAATCTTATTACCAATCATGAAGTAATCTAGCGGTTGCGGGCGCTACTCTCCTCGGTAAGACCCCTCCCCCAGCTTGGGGGAGGGGCAAAGGTTGGGGCGTCTCGCATGAACCGAACCCAGATGAATCGACCATGTCAAACGAAAAACAAATGACCTTGCCCGTCTTGGGCATGACCTGCGCCAACTGCGTGGCCGCGGTGGAACGGAACGCCAAAAAGGTGGACGGCGTCGACGAAGCCGTGGTTAATTTCGCCAGCGAAAAAGTGACCATCACTTATGATCCGGCCCTGGCCCAACCGGAAACGGTGATCGAACGCATCCACCGCGCCGGCTACGAGGTGCCCACCTCGACGTTGGAACTACCCCTTTTGGGCATGACCTGCGCCAACTGCGCCGGCAATATCCAGAGAGCCATTAAAAAGGTGGACGGTGTGCTGGAAGTAAATGTCAACTACGCCAACGAAAGGGCGACGGTGGCGTATATCGTCGGCATAACAAACCGGGCCGAATTGGTGGCGGCCGTGCGCAAAGCGGGTTATGACGTGGTCGAAGCGGCGTCGGATGACGAGATGGAAGACGCCGAGGCGGCCGCCCGTCAGGCAGAGATCCGCCACCAGCAGAAACGCTTCATCGTCGGCGCCATCTTTACCACGCCTCTGCTAATCTTGAGCATGAGCCGCGATCTAGGCTTGCTCGGCCATTGGTCTCACGCTAATTGGGTCAACTGGCTCTTCTTTGTCCTGGCTACGCCGGTGCAATTTTACGTGGGCAAAGATTATTACGTCGGCGCTTATAAGAGCCTGCGCAATGGTAGCGCCAATATGGATGTATTGGTGGCCTTGGGTTCCTCGGCCGCCTACTTTTACAGCGTGGCCGTGCTCATCGCCCTCACGATAGGCTCCACCGCCCTGGGCGAACACGTCTATTTCGAAACCTCGGCCGCCATCATCACCCTCATCGTCTTGGGTAAGGTCCTGGAAGCCAGGGCCAAGGGGCGGACCAGCGAGGCCATCAAAAAGCTGATGGGTTTGCGGGCCAAGACGGCCCGCGTGGTCCGCGACGGGGTCGAAAGAGATATTCCCGTAGAAGAAGTTGTTCCCGGGGATATGATCCTGATCCGCCCAGGCGAAAAAATCCCGGTGGATGGGCAAGTGATCGACGGTCATTCGGCCGTAGACGAGAGCATGATCACCGGCGAAAGCCTGCCGGTGGATAAAACGGTGGGCGATGAGGTCATCGGGGCCACCGTCAATAAACAAGGGTTGCTCAGGATCGAGGCCACCAAGGTGGGTAAAGAGACGGCCCTGGCCCAGATCATCAAGCTGGTGGAGCAAGCCCAGGGCAGCAAAGCGCCGATCCAGAGCACCGTCGACCGGGTAGCGGCCGTTTTCGTTCCTTTCGTCATGGGCGTGGCCCTGCTGACCTTCATCATCTGGATGGCCGTGAGCGGCGATTTCACCACCGCCCTGGTGCGCATGATCGCCGTCTTGGTCATCGCCTGCCCCTGCGCTATGGGCCTGGCGACACCCACCTCGATCATGGTCGGCGTTGGCAAAGGGGCCGAAAACGGCATCCTGTTTAAGAACAGCGCTGCCCTGGAAGAAGCGCACAAGATCACGGCCGTAGTCCTGGACAAAACCGGCACCATCACCAAGGGCGAATTGGCGGTCACAGATCTTTTCCTGAGCGATGAATCGGCCGATTCCGAGACGGAACTATTACGGCTGGCGGCCTCGGCCGAACGCGGTTCTGAACACCCGCTGGGCGAGGCCATCGTTCAAGAGGCCGAAGCCCAGGGCTTGAGCCTGAGCATCCCGGCCGCCTTCAAAGCCATCGCCGGTCATGGCATCGCCGCCGACGTGGACGGGCGCCAAATACTGCTGGGCAATTTGCGCCTGATGCGGCAAGAAGAAGTGGGGCTCAACGGCCTGGAGCCTAAAGCCGAACAGATCCAGAATGAGGCCAAAACGGCCATGTGGCTGTCGGTGGATGGACAAGCCAGCGCCGTCATTGGCGTGGCCGATACCATCAAAGAAGGTTCCCGGCAGGCGGTCCAGGAGCTGCACAACCTGGGCTTGACGGTGGTCATGATGACCGGCGACAATAAGGCCACAGCCGAGGCCATCGCCGGCGAAGTGGGCGTGGACCGGGTGTTGGCCGAGGTACTGCCCGGCGATAAAGCGGCCAACGTCGTTCGTTTGCAGGAAGAGGGTTACGTGGTAGCCATGGTCGGCGATGGCATCAACGATGCGCCCGCCCTGGCTCAGGCCGATGTGGGCATCGCTATCGGCACCGGCACCGACGTGGCCATGGAAACGGCCGACATCACCCTGATGCGTGGCGACTTACGCAGCGTGCCCAAGGCCATCAAGCTCTCCAACCTGACCATGCGCAATATCAAGCAGAATCTGGGCTGGGCCTTTGGCTATAACGTGGCTTTGATCCCCATCGCGGCCGGTATCCTGTACCCCTTCGAATGGGCGCCGGATTTTTTGCGCCAACTGAACCCCATCCTTGCCGCCGGGGCTATGGCCTTCTCCAGCATAAGCGTCGTCTCCAACGCCCTGCGCTTGCGGCGGGTCGAGCTCTAAGCCGGAAGACGTCTACATCTAACAATTCGTTTTTTACTCGAGCAAGAATAAATGAGCTGGGCAGCCAATAAGAACTCAGGGATAGATTTCCCGATCCACTCCCATGCTAGTGGCCCATTTTTATGGCGGTCACCTGGCAATTTCCTCAAAACTCCTGATAAAAGACACGTGACTTTACGGCAAAGATGATCTATGCTGTTAAAGAGACCAAATTGATCCCGGTTAGAGAAGGATGCAGATATTGCACGTCTAACCAAGACTCTCCTGATTAGTGTAAAGAGCTAATAAACCAGGAGGAGTTGGATTGAGGTGGAAAAGCAGATGGCCCGCATATAGACCAGATCGGGGTGAAGCAGCCATGAAGTACAAGTATGTTTTTTTGGTGGGAAGACCGGGATGTGGAAAATCAGTACTCCACCGTGAACTCAAAAAGCGAATCCTCGAAAGCGGTCGAGCCAAAACGATTGAACGCGTTGATGATTTCCCGAAACTCTGGGCAAAATTCCTGAGGGATGATGCTCTTGAGAAAGCAGGAAAAGAGCGCATAGATACTGGTCGTTCGGCTGCCGGCGATTACAAGATCACCAACGACAATATCATGAATGATATTCTGGTAGAACTCGATTCGGACCTGCTCAAAATCGATAAACCCGAGCATATGATCTTTCTTGAGTTCGCGCGTTCGAATTACATTGAAGCATTACAGAATTTCAACAAGAGCATCTTTGATAATTGTTTGGTGATCTATTTGGAAGTCGCTTTTGAAATCTGCTGGCAGAGAAATGTCGCCAGGCATGAAGCGGCCATCGCTGAACGTGGCGTAGAAATCGCCGAAGGGGGAGACGATCATCTAGTTCCCCGGAAAGAGATGGAGAAGCGCTATCTTTACGACGATCAGGTTGCTTTGGTCCAGTATTTGAGGGATCAAAACATTCCCGTCTCGGTGGTGAACAACGACGCCGATGGGGAAGAACATCTCAGAAAGCAGGTCGAACAACTCTTTGAGAACCTTTTCTAAAACGGGGACAGTTCCGATTCTTCAGAAACGTATCTTAGACATTCCAGACCACTGCACAAAGGTTGGCGGATAGCTCACCTCCCATCAACAGCAGGCCATGCCGGATCGATATTCTGTTACCTCGATCACAGACGGCGCCGGTCAACACCGTTTAAGATCAAGATCGCCCACTGCCTGGGCTTCTTAAGCTTGCAGCAGGCACGGCTCTGTTAACGATGGTGGGCTGGACTTGTTCATCAGCTGATTGGAAAAATCTTCCTGTTTTATCGAAACTTTAGGCTAGATGGCCGGCTTACAGTATAGTTGAGCCAACCCTTACAGAAGAAAGCCGAAGTTATTAACCAAAAAAGGAACCCAATATGTCGGCATTCTGAGTAAGCAAGAACCGTTGAATTGGTTAAAAATTCGGTTCTTCAGCTTACTTCAAGAGAAAAGTTCCTCTTTTTAAGATTGAAGAGGCTGGAACTTTTCTCAACTGAACTATGGAGAAGAGGAATCATGGCCAAGAAATCGACCCGGCGGCGCAAGACGGCCGCCCAAACTAATAATACCCGCAACATAGCCATCATCGCCGCCGTCATCCTGGGCATCGGCGCCCTGGTCTTTTTGCTGTACCTGAACGTCCAGGAACCCCAGGCTTTGGATGGTTTGCGGACTTTCGCCGGTTTGCCCCGAGAGCATGATGAGACTGTAGATTATTCAGGGGAAGAGTTGCCGCCGGTGGGCGGCATTCACAGCGGCACATGGCAGAATTGCGGCATTTACGACGAGCCAATCGCGGCCAAAAACGCCGTTCATTCGATGGAGCATGGCGCGGTATGGATAACTTACCACCCCAATCTGCCGGCTGGCGACGTGGAAGATCTGCAGGATGCTGCCCGCGGCGAATCGTTCGTCTTGTTGAGCCCTTATCCGGAGCTAAAAAGCCCGGTGGTGTTGACCGCCTGGGGCATCCAGTTGGCCGTAGACTCGGCCGGCGATGGCCGGATCGCCGATTTCATCGAACGCTACCAGTTAGGGCCGCAGACGCCGGAATTCGGCGCGCCCTGTTCGAATGGGATGGGTTCGCCAATCAGTTAGATTCACACGATTCCTGAGTTAATTTAGTTGAGTAGGTAAGATCGCGAAAATTCGTAGGCCCTTTCGCGCATGTCCGGCAAGAATGTTATTGACGTCGTATACAATATCGTATATGATGTGTATATTGAATATATTCAAAAAACTGTATGGAAAGACAGCTGTCAGAAAAATGGATTTAGTTCTATGGCACGATATTCTCTAAACTTACCGCCACAATTGAAATTTTCGGCCGAGACATGGGCTGCGCGCCAGGGTGTATCGCTCAATCAGTTTATCCTCTGGGCGGTTTCTGAAAAAGTTGGCTCACTGGACCAACAACTTGACGATCCAAACTTTCCCCAAATTACCTATCGACGTGGGGCCAGCGGTATTCCGGCCGCGGTCCTGCGGGGCACAGGCATTCGTGTACAAACGATCGCCGTGGCCAATATCTACTGGGAGATGTCGCCAGAAGCCATTGCCGACGATTATGATCTGTCTCTCAAACAAGTCGAAGAGGCTCTGGCCTTTTTTGCAGCTCACCGTCCTGAAATCGAAGCTCATATCGCCTATGAAGAGAGCCTGACTCAAGAGATACATGGCTAAACCCCGTCTGCATCTCGACGCCGATACCTCGTCAAAGACGCTTTATAGAACTTTGCACAAGCGCGGTCATGACGTCACCCGTACGCCAACGGATTGGATGCCTCATGATGCCAGAGATGAAATGCAGTTGTTGGGAGCGACGTCCCATGGCCGCTGCATTTTTACCTTCAACATTGGCGACTTTCTCAAACTAGCTCAAGCCCATCCAGAACATCATGGGATCATTTTGGCAAACCAACGAAAATGGGAATTGCCGGCTTTGATCGCTGCAATCGATAGGATGTTAGTTGAGACGACGGTCGAGCAATGGATCGGACAAGTCCGCTGGTTGAATGATTGGCGCGTTTGAACGGTGCAGGTACGCCCCTTATTTTATCCAGTGGACACCACCACCTTACCCGGCTAAGAGTAGGAATCTGCTACACATCTTACATCGCGGCCGGTCCAAGTCTCAGGCTATCTGGGTGCCGAGCGACCGTTATTCAAGAGTCTCGAGATGGCGCTCCATGTCGCCGATGAGCCCGGCCGTCCGCGTGGCGCGAGCCAACCAAACGCCGCTAAAGGGCCTTAATTCGGGCCGGGCCGTCATCTCCTGGTAGCCTGTTATCCAGGCGGCGACCTGCTCCCCCAATAGTTCCAAAATGGCTGGCAAGGCATCATAGTTGGCGGCCGAGCGCAAAAGATTGAGCAACAGCTGCCCCCTGCCCCCAAAGCCTCTGGGCACTGTAAGCTCGCGGGCCAGGCGGCCGATATCATCCCGGCTGAGGAATAAGCCACTATAAACCGTCGTCAGCAAGTAGGCGACGATCTCTTTCAGGCCGGTCTGCTCATCGGCCAGCAGATCCGGCGGCTCTGGTAATTCAAAGACGGCCGGCTCATGCCCCAGGCTGGCCCAATGTTCGGCCGCTAGTTCCAAAGTCAGCCAGGCCAGGGAAGCGTAAAATGGCATCCTGCCTTGGCGAATCGCTAAGACCAGGGCGGGCAACCAGCGCAGCAAATGCCCTTCCAGGAATGCCCGCTGCCGGGCAATAATGGCTCCTGCTCCGGGGGAATCGGTCGCGCCCGCCTCCCACCCACAAAGATAAGCCAGCAAACGTAATTCATGGCCGATGTGGTCGGCGCTCTCGCTACTCACCCCGACATCAAAGCCAGCTTCTTCGTAGGCTATTAACACGCCAGCCGTGATTTCGCCACCCAACAAACCGGAGGAATCAAGGAACAGACTCTGGTAAGGATAGAGGTTGAAGCCAAAAAGATGTTGGTAATCGGCCGCCAATTCATCGAAATCGATGTTTTTTTGCAAAGTCGCCGCCAACTCCGGGATGGCTCGTGCGAGGCCAAGCGTATCCTCTGTCAGACCTTCCAGGTAGAAACGGCCGAACAGCCCATAAGTGCGGCTGCGGGCCAGGGCTTTTTGGCCTGCTGAGAGGGCGTGAGCGGGCGCATCGCCCGGACCCCGCGGCTCACTCACGGCCAAAGGGCTTTTTAGGCAGCTTATAGGCTTCGGCCACCGGCTTGAGCGGCCGCTTAAGCCAGTCTGGACGCCGGGTGCCGTCGGGACTTACGTCGACGGCCGAGCGCGTGAGCGCCAGCCACTCTCGATACACTTCCATCGAACGGTTGGTATCCACCCAGACATCACCGTGATTATCGCCAGCACCGGCCTTGGTCACATTGACCGCTTTTTGCAGCCAGCAGTGGGCCCCGCTGACCGGATCGGGATGGACGGCGTGGGTCAGATTCTGGTGAACGCCCACATCCTCCCACCAGATCCGGCTGGTATCCGGATCAAAGCTATCCCAAGAGCGGCCGCCGTGGATGATGTTTAACTTGTTTTCGCTACCATCCTGTTCTAATTGGGCCAGGGCAGACATGCCGGGATTGATGCCGCCCGCTTCCTGCAACCGCCAGCGGCCGAGGTGGTGGCTCATGGCGATGACCCCCGGCTTGATGCCTTCGGTCACCCAAACTTTGTCCACAAAGTACCCAATCTCGGTTTCGACCTTGATGAGGTCGCCCGTTCGCACGTCCAAACGGGCCGCATCAGATGGATGCATCCAAACCGGGTTCTTGTGGCTGATTTCATACAGCCACTTGGCGTTGGCGCTACGGGTATGGATGAGGGTCGGCAGCCGGAAGTTGGGCAGCAATAACATCTCGCCCTTGCCCCGGTCAATATGATCGGGGTGGACATGGCTCTTGAGTGGCCAGGGAATGGTATATGCCTTCTCTTTCCAGCCCCACTCATACAGGGTCGGGCTGAAGAATTCGAACTTGCGGCTGGGCGTGCCGACGCCTACCTTGGCTTTGCCGTCCACCATCACCCCAATGGCCTTGCCATCTTTCATGACCCGGTCTTGGCTGTCGATCTGCAGACCGGCAGGCTTAAGATCCAAGACATCGCGGGCGACACCCTTGGCGACTTCGGCCAATTGGAAGACTAGGCTCTCCAATTTTTCCGACTCTTCCTGAGTCACGCCGGGCAGGGCCTTTTCATAGGGCGTGTAATTCTCGCGGGTGACCTCGAATGCGCCGTATTTACGCATGAATTCCAGCGGCGAAAGGCCTTCGGCCGCAGCTGCTTCGGGCAAACCGGGCACGCTGTTCTCGAAGATCCAGCGATAATACTCGGCCACGGTAATGAGCTCACCCGGTCGGTAGGGGCTTTCAAACCATTGGCGGATGCCCAGGTCGCCATCGGGGTCCATGCGGGCCGAAAGCTGGATCCAGAACTCGTTTTCCTCCCAAACTTCGCCCGGGTTGGCTTCATAAGTGAATTGGATTTCCTGACCGGCCTGTTCCATGGCCACCCGCCGGACTGGCTGCCGGAAGGCGATCCATTGACCTGCGTGGGTTTCCTGGCTCATCAGGTCATGGCGCTCCCCGGCATGGCCCATGGGCAAGACGTAGTCGGCGAACCAGGCCGACTCGTTCCAGGTCGGCGTCAAGGCCACGTGGCACTTCATCTTCTGCTCGTCTTTCAGGGCCTTCAGCCACATAAAGCCGTCGGGATTGATCCACATAGGATTGTATACGCGGCTGAAATAAATATCTATCTCGCCCCGCCCCTCTTCCAGGTAATGAGGCAGCAGGAAGCTCAACTCATAGTGGGCCAACGGCCATTCATGGGGCAGATGCAATTCATTCCAAACCTCACCGGGAGGCGGCGTCTTGAAGGGTTTGGGCACGAACTTGTTCCAGCTATTGGCCGAGGTGCCGCCGGGCGTGCCGACGCTGCCGGTCAATATGTTGAGGAAGAAGAGGCAGCGGGCCACTTGCCAGCCGCCCAGATTGCCGATGCTGGCGCTGCGCCAGGTGTGGGTGGCCAATTTACCATCGCAGGAGGCGACGTATTCAGCCGCTTCCCGGATTCGTTCTACCGGCACCTGGGCCTCTTCGGCCGCTCGCTCAAAGGTGAATTCCGCGTATAAAGCCTTAAGCAGCCGGTCAAAATCCTCGAACTTGAACGTTGAGCCTTCGGAAAAGGACGCCTTTAACTCCGGATCGTCCAGCGGCAGCAGCCCTTTGCGGATCGCCATTAAAGTCTCGCGCCAATTGACCCAACGTTTCACGAACCCTTTGTCGTAACGATCGTTTTGAATGAGATAATTGGCGATGGCCAATAGCACCGAATGTTCGCTGCCGGGCCAGGTGGGCAACCAGACGTGGCTCATGCTAGCGGTATTGCTAAGGCGGGGGTCGAACGTGATGATTTTTGCGCCTTTCATCTTGCCTTCGATGATCCGCTGGGCGTGTGGGTTGAAGTAGTGGCCCGTTTCCAGGTGGCTGGAGATGAGCAGGATGACGCGCGCATGGGTGTGGTCGGGGCTGGGCCGGTCAAAACCACCCCAGAAAGCATAACCGGCTCGCGCGCCGGCCGAGCAGATATTGGTGTGGGAATTATGACCATCGACGCCCCAGGCCATGATACAGCGATTGGTATAACCATCTTCGCCGGGCCGGCCGACATGGTACATGATGCCATCGCGCCGCTTTTTACGGCTCTGGCGCATCTTCTGGCCTATTTCGTCCAAGGCCTGGTGCCAAGAGATACGTTTCCAGCGACCATCGCCCCGTTTGCCCACTCTTTTAAGAGGATACAAGATACGCTCGGGATCGTAGGTCTGGTTATGGGTGGCCGGGCCTTTGGCGCAGTTCCGGCCGCGGCTGCCGGGATGGGCCGGGTTGCCCTCGAACTTCTTGACTTCGAAGGTTTGCTTGTCCACGTAGGCCAGCAAACCACAGGCACTTTCACAATTGAAGCAGACGGTAGGCACCAGGGTATAGCGCCGGGCCACCTTCTTGGGCCAGGCTTTGGCATCCCACTCCACCCAATCATGCCACTGATCGGAAGGCGGATAATTGCTCAAGCGGCCGTCGGTCTGACGCACGGGGATCATCTCCGTTTCCGAAAAAACAGGTAAATCCAATGCTTCCTGCCGGGCCGGCTCCTTGACCCTCTTCGCTTGGGCGGCTGTCCCGCTTTCGGCCGGAGCATCCATCTTCAATATGGTCGACAATAAATTGAGGGCGTCTGTTTTTGCGGTCATAGTTTTTTCGCTCTAACTATTGGGGATCTCCTGAGGCGCCATGACAAAGGCGTACTCATAGAGATACAGGCCGATGACGGCACAAAGACCGGCGACGGCGCCGACTAACAGCAGGCTGCTCATGAAGGCGCCGACGATGAATAGTAGCAAAGGCACAACATGGCCCAGGCCAATGCTGCCCCACCAGAAGCTGTTTTTGTAATGGCCGTGGCTGATCTCGTGGGCAGCATGGGCGGCCACTTCGCTGGCGTGGGGAATGCTGAACTCGCCAACGAGCAAAACGAAGAGATCGAGCAGCAGGGCCACGATGAGGGCTATTGCAGTCACTGTGATCATTCCTTGGGGGGCGCTGGGCAAAAAGAATAGCAAAATTAACATCAGGCCACTGCCAGCCATGATGGATTGGACCCATAAGTGGAAAGGCAACAAAGTACTTTGCCACAAATCGCGTCCCTCGGCCTGGGAAAATAGATAGGCGGTATAGATGGCCACGCCGATGGCCAGGGGCAGGCCCAGCCACAAGGCAAAGGGCCTTATGCCCTCCGCCAGGCTGTCGGGCAAAATGTCATAAAAAGCCCCGGCCTCTATTAACCACCACAAGCCAACGACGATGGTGAAGCCGACCAGGATGAAGGCGCCCCGGGCCAGCCAGCTGCGCCATTGGGGCCGAAACATGATCGAGAAGAATCGCTCCGGCTTATCCAAATCGGCGACCAGCAAAATTGTGGTCAGGCCGATGAAAAGTAAGGATATGAAACCGGCGACGACCACCGTCTGGCCGTCGAAATCGAACCAATTGAGGCCCAGGCCCAAACTCAACAGCATAAATAGACCCGCGCCGATGCCCTTGGTCACCAGGTAGGCCGGCACCGGCCAATGCCAGGGGATCTTGTGTTGGGCGTTGTAGGCTACCTGCACCATGTGCTCGGCCACAGTGCCGCCGAATTGAATCGGCCCCTCCCAGGGCATGCCCTGCGGTTGGGGCCTTCGCAAAGTCTGGCCGGACTTTGATGTCTGCAGCTGGCCATTGGCCGGCCGGCCGTGCGCCGATTTGCCCGTTTCGCCGCTGTGCAGCGGGATAACATCGGCCCACATGAAGGTCTCGGGCGCCCGCTCGACGGCCGTTGGGTGCAGGGAAACATCGCTGCCGTCGATGTAGAACAGTTTGGGCGCCGTACCTTGTTCCGGCTTGCGCACCGTCACGTCCTGACCGGCGAGTAGCTGGGAGATTTTCGTATCCGGCCGGGAAATATCGCCGGCAATGATGGCCTGTTCCGGGCAGACGACTACGCAGGCCGGTTCCAGTCCAATCTCCGTCCGGTGGGCGCAGTAGTGACATTTGGCGGCCGTGTTGGTATCCGGGTCGATGTAGATGGCGTCGTAAGGACAGGCCTGCATACAAGCCTTGCAGCCAATGCAAATGCTGGGGTCAAAATCGACGATGCCATCATCCCGCTGGTACATGGCCGTTACCGGGCAGATTCGGGCGCAAGGTGGGTTGGCACAATGGTTGCAGCGGGTGACCTGGAAGTGACGGCGGCTGTCCGGAAAAAGGCCTGTTTCCACGTATTTGACCCAGGTGCGATAGACACCCAAGGGCACTTCGTTTTCGCTTTTACAGGCAGTGGAACAGGCGTGGCAGCCAATACACTTGCGATTGTCGATGACGAAACCGTAGTTCACAAGTTCCTCCTCCCCTTGTGGGGGGACTGTGAGTAAGCCGAAGCTGTTAACTTAAACAAGAGTATGACCCTTCGGCTTACTTCCTGTTGCCTATAGGAGTTGATTCGTATTCAGTCGACGAAGCGCCTCATCCGCCATAAGCATCGGCGAGCGCACAGACATTCTTGCCCAATTCAAGTTCGCTGGCAGCATCTTCGTCGGGATGGGTCAAACCAATATTCACGCGCTTAATTTCGATGTACTGCTCCGGCATATCGGGCAGGTGGGTCAAGATGTAAGTGATGAAATGGTCCTCGTGCTTAAATTGTAACCCGATATTATCCCGCCACAAATCGGCCACTTGCTTGGTGAAGACGCCTTGCTCGTTTGCTTCGTCGAATGCTGCGTAATGGCCAGGCAAGATCCAGGTGCCCTCAGGCACGTTTTCCTTGAAACGGTGGAAAATGGTGTCGTAAACGATAGGCGCCCAAGCCTCACCCTGGCCTCCCAAATCAGGCCGGCCGAAGCTCTGAATGAAGATGTTATCGCCGGTGAAAGCGTAGGATTGACCTTCGCTATCCGTGGCGATGAAGTTGACCTGGCCCAAGGTGTGGCCTGGGGTATGCAAGACGCGGATGGTCAAATCTCCCAAGGTTAATTCTTGTCCATCCTGGAGTATTTCGTAGTCGATCACGGCCGGCAGCATATCAAAAGGGTGGATGGCATCGTAAGGATGGAGATAGTAGCCCGCACCGGTCGTCTCCGCCAAGCCGGGACCGCCGCTAATGTGATCGGCGTGGGCATGGGTGTCCAGCAGCAGCGATAGCTCGACGCCTTTCTCGTCGAGAAATCGGGTGTAGTTGTCGACATGGCGCAGGGGGTCGATGATGGCCGCTTTCCCCTGGCTGATGAGCACGTGGCTCAAGCAGCCCCGGGCGATACGATCGACCTGGTAGATCTGGTAGGCTTCTTTCTCCACCACCGGCCGGAAGACATGATAATTGCCCCAGGCGATCATTCCGTCAATCAGGTTAACGGCAGTTTTTCCCTCGTCACGCAGGATGGCGGCCACAAAATCGCTGGCGCCGCCTTTGGCGCACACGGCGATGATCTCCCGGTCGTCGGGAATGGCCATGAGCGCTGGCAAGTCGTCGAGGGCGGCCGGGCCGTCTTCGGCAAAAATCAGATAGGAAATATGCATGGTTTCGGGCGTGTAGCGCGATTCGATTCGCCAGGCCTCAAAATCCTCGTCATTACGAACATCCAGGAGCAAGATGTCGTTTTCGCGACTGATCTTTTCGTGAAACTCCTTTACCGTAATCTCTTCGAGGACATCAGTTGTGGCTTCTGGCGCGACCAGAGATTGGGTCATCAGACACCTCCTGATAAATTGTTGAACTAAGGCTCTTGTACTCTGTTAACATGCAGGTTAAACAATCACCCTTTCTTTGTCATGCCTGCCCCCACCTGCGTGAGGATAAACTTCGGCAGGCATCCAGTCCTATGGATTCCCGCATGCGCGGGAATGACGTGTTTCGCGAATACTTCAAAACCCAATTTAACAAAGCACTTAGCAAATGCTCGATTCAATCGTTTTTAAAAGAATACGGCGAACTTATTTGGATCGTCGAATGAAAAAGATGTATTCGCCGTCTTTTTGTTGGGAATTCAGTAGTTCATGGCCCGCCTGCCGCGACCAAGCTTCCATATCAGGGGGCGAGCCCGCATCGGTAGATATCACTTGCAGGATCTGGCCGATCTCTATCCGCTTAATGGCTTCGGCCGTTTTGATGACCGGCACAGGGCAAATTAATCCGCTACAGTCGAGGACCTGGTCCGGGATAATCGCGCTTTCAGCCATTGTTCATTTTGCCCTACGGAATAAATCGCCTATTACTACCCAAAGGTGACTCGTTTTTTTGTGGTTCTAAAATACGGTGCCGGAATCAGTTTGATGCACAGCCTTATTCTACGGAAGATCGAAGATATTTCAACGTTGAATCTCGAGCAAGTGACATCATTCCCGAAATCATTCCAGCAATCCAACGCATATCCTCAGTTTGTACGATAACTTGAAGCAGCAGACAGTCCTAATTATGCTAAAGGAAGAGTCTTAAAACCGGAAAGTGGGCTTGGTACAACGCCAGAAACCATTGACACAAGGTTTAACTATTCAGCCAGAGCATAGGCGATAGCCTGTTCCATCGACATGGCCTGTCCTTCGGCCCAGGCAGCTTCAAAGGTAGCTTCATCCAATTGATCCTGCACATCGGCGATGTATTTGGCGACTTCCGGTAAGTCACTGGGCTGATAATTACTGGCCACCATGTCCATCAAGGCGGTCGAGGCGCCCAGAAGCCGGGCGGCTTTTTCTGGCTCGCCTAACATGCCGAGCGGGCCGGCGATGCCAAAAAGCTCATTGAAAGCCCAAGGCTTTTCCCCCACCTCCAACCTGAGTTTCATGCAGGAAGCAGCCAGATCCATGGCCCGTTCGTAATCTCCATTGTGATAAGCGATGTAACCTAAATTTGCCTTTAAGGCAAATTGGCGATAAATCTCCCCCGTTTCACGGGAGATGGTTAAGGATTCTTCATATACTTTTTGGGCCTGGTCATAATCCTCGACCAACCTGGCTAACTCGCCGATGATATTGAGCAAATAGGCTTCGCCCGGCCTGTCATCCAGTTCCCGAAAGATGGCTAATCCTTCTTTACAATGATTCAGGGACTCTTCATATTTTTCAGGGCGATCGCTGGAAGATATGACCATTTCACAAAGCAACCAGGCTTCGGAATGTCGATCGCCCAACTCGCGAGCCATAGCCAAAGCTTTTTGAATACATTGGGCGCTTAACGAAGTATCCCCGTTCACCCAGGCCAGCCGTCCTGCTCCCAGCAACAAGCGAACCTGGCGCTGTGGTGGGATCTGCTCCAGCATGGGCAGCACCCGCTTAATCCAACGATAACCCTCGACAAGATGAAGTTCTCTATACCTGAAAAAATAATCAACGGCCGAGACAAGCCTGGCAGCATCTTCAAAACGTTCACTCTCCATGGCCCATTCGAAAGCAGCGCCAAGATTGCCCATTTCAGCTTCAGTGCGCGCCAGGAGCAAAAGCTGGTCGTGGTGCCTAAAGCCGGGTTCCATCGTTTCAGCCAAAAAAAGATAATAGTCCAGGTGCCGGTCCCGTATTTGTCGTTCCTCGCCGCTTTCAACCAGTTTTTCGCGAGCGTATTCATGGATGGTCTCCAGCATGATGAAACGTGGTTCGCCGCCCGGGCCATCTTCCTTGTAAAGTAAACTTTTGTTCAGCAGGGATTCCAAGCCGTCCAGAGCGTCAATCTTCAGACCGGGATCACAGACAGCTTCAACAGCCTCCAGAGAACGGCCGCCAAGGAAGATCCCTAGCCGGGTAAAGAGCTGCTGCTCGCCTTCATCCAGCAGGTTGTAGCTCCAGTCAATGGTGTCACGCAATGTGCGCTGGCGGGCCGGCAGGTCACGCGCTCCGCTGGTCAGCAGGTGCAGGCGGCTTCCCAATCGCTCCAGCATTTGTTGGGGGTTAAAGAGCTTAATTCGTGCAGCCGCCAGTTCGATGGCCAATGGTAAGCCGTCCAGGCGATTGCATATACCGGCTACTGCAGGGGCGTTTTCGGCCGTTAAGCGGAAATTTGGCGAGACCGCCTGCGCTCGTTGGTCAAAGAGGGTCACCGATTCATACTTAAAAAGATCGGCTGCAGATCCGGAGCGAGCTATATCAGGCACAGACAGGGGCGGCACTAAATATTCGTGTTCACCGTTAAGTCTTAATGCTTCCCGGCTGGTCGCCAGGACATTCAGGCGGGGTGCGGCTGCTAAAAGATCGGTTATTAGTGGTGCCGCTTCCAGCACATGTTCGAGACTATCCATTAGCAACAGCATTTCCTTGCCGACCAGAAAGTGCTGCAGCAACTCGATCAGTGGCCGGTTTTGCTGCTCAACCACCCCTAACTCGCGGGCGATAGCATGAGCAACAAAAGCGGGATCAGATATGGTGGCCAAGCTGACAAAAGTAACACCGTCGGCATATTCCTCGGCTTCGGCCGAGGCAAACGCCTTAGCGACTTGTAAGCCTAGCCGCGTCTTGCCAGTGCCGCCGGGACCGGTTAGGGTGACCAGCCGGGCGGTCTCAAGCAACTGTTTCACTTCGCTCAGCTCCCGCTCCCGGCCGATAAAGGGCGTTGATGGAGCAGGCAAATTGTGCCGGCGTCCGTCTGCCCAGGATCGCTGTCCCCGATTCAGTGCTGTCGAGTCTGAAGCTATCTCGAAGGACTGGGATAGGCTTCCTTGGGTTGCAAAACTCCCAGAGTGAATATCTTCGCGCAGTCTTTCCGTTTCGGCCGATGGCTCGATACCCAGTTCACTCCACAGCACTTTCACGCACGCTTCGTATTCGGCCAGCGCTTCGCTGCGCCGGCCGCGACGGGTAAGAGACTCCATTAGCTGGCGCCAGGCTGATTCGCGCAGGCTATCCACTTCCAATTGGCGCCTGGCTAGCCGTTCCGCTTCGTCATAATCTCCAAGTTGTAAAGACTGCATTGCCAAACCATCTAGTGCCCCCAACAATTGACGGCGAAAAGCGGCCCGGCGAGCGGCCGTCCACTCTTCAAAGGCGTTGGCGTCAGGAAGATAGAAGTCGCTGAGAAAGTCGCCACGATATCGCATAATAGCCTTGGCCCACTGTGGGGGCGAACTTTCAAAAAATCGTAAAAACTCAGCCAGGTCAAGCTGCAGTGGATAATCCGGATTAAGCTGGACCGTATTCCGGTCAGCGATCAATAAAGGGATGGCCTGGTCGTCTACAGCTCTGCGCAAGTAGTAGAGGGTCGTGCGCAGATTTTTTCGCGCCGATTTGGGGGGCATGCCGGGCCAGAGCAATTCCATCAAGATTTCACGGCGTTGTTCGAAGGTTCCCAGCGCCGCTTCGACGGTCAAATAAATGAGCAGAGCTTGAGCGCGAATGGTGGGTAGTTTGGACATGGGTTTATCGTTCAGAAACGCCACGAATGAGCCTAGAACGGATATCCGTAAACCCAAAAATGCGCCCACATTATTCTCCGTCTGAACGAGTACGCCGGACAATATTAGTATACATCCCCAGGAGGTTTTCGATCAATGATAAAAGGTGCAACGCACTCGGGCACCTGCTGGGCAAAAAAACTGTACAGCAGCGTGCACACTTGCGGGATCGCTAATAAGTGCATCACACCTGCCTCAAGGTTATTAAGTGTTTCCCCAATCATGATCTATAATACGGGCCCTGTCACGGCGTCATGAAACATCATCCCAGGCGGAGGACTAATATATGTTGCTACGATTTTTTTATGATCCCAAGTTGGCCCAAGCCTCTTATTTCGTCGGCTGCCAACAGACGAGTGAAGCCATCGTCATCGATCCCGCTCGAGATGTGGAACCATATCTGGCAGCGGCCGAAGCCGAGGGCATGCGCATCGTAGCGACGACGGAAACCCATATTCACGCCGATTTTGTATCCGGCTCGCGAGAATTGGCCGAACGAGCAGGGGCAACTCTGTATCTGTCGGATAATGGCGACGCCGATTGGAAATACCAGTTCGTTGATGCCTACAACCATGTCCTATTAAAGGATGGCGACACATTCAAGGTGGGCAACGTGAAGTTCGAGACGCTGCACACACCGGGCCATACGCCGGAACATATCTCTTTCTTGATGACCGACACGGCCGGAGCCGACCGGCCCATGGGTGTTTTCACTGGCGACTTCGTCTTCGTAGGTGATGTCGGCCGGCCCGATTTACTGGAGAAGGCTGCAAAAATCGCCAACACGGCCGAAACTGGCGCCCGGCAGATGTTCACCTCGCTACAACGATTCCGAGAACTACCCGACTTCTTACAGGTCTGGCCCGGACACGGGGCCGGCAGCGCCTGCGGTAAAGATCTGGGCGCAGTGCCCTCCTCAACCGTGGGTTATGAGAAGTTATTCAACTGGGCCCTGGCCAATACCGATGAAGAAAGTTTCGTCCGCGATTTATTGGCCGGGCAGCCGGAACCACCGCGCTACTTCGCCATGATGAAGAAGGTGAATAAAGAGGGGCCGGCGGTGTTGGGCCGGCTGACGTTGCCCGAACATTTGCCTTTCAACCGCCTGGAAGAGATGTTGGCCAAGGACCGCCCGGTGGTCGATACGCGCACGGCCTCGGCCTTCGCAGCCAGCCATATCCCGGGCACCATCAACATCCCCCATGACTATTCCTTCGCCAATTGGGCCGGCTGGCTGCTCGATTACGACGTACCCTTCTACCTGATCGTCGATCAGCATGCCCTGGCAGAAGTGAACCACGACCTGGCTTCCATCGGCCTGGATAACAGCGCCGGCTATTTCGAGACCTCGGCCATCGAAGCCTGGGCTTCGGCCGGTCACGAACTTAGCTGTTATAACAATGTCAGTACGTCAGAGGCGGCGGAGCTGGTTAAGCATGGGGAGGCGACTATCATCGACGTGCGTAACCAAAGCGAGTGGGATGAAGGGCATATCCCAGAGGCCCGGCACATCATGCTAGGCTATCTGGCGGAACAAGCGGCGACTTTGCCGACCGGTCAAACCATCATCGTGCAATGCCAGACCGGCGGCCGCTCGGCCGTCGGGGCCAGCATCCTGCAAGCCAAGGGTTTTCCGTCCGTCCACAACTTGATGGGCGGCATTCGTGACTGGCAACTGGCCGGTTTACCGGTGACGGACGGCAAGCCGTTGAAAACCGACTAGCGCGTGCTTCGTTTAATTCACCCAATGGCACATGTCAACAAAGATTGAACCGAACCGTCGCGCATACATGGCCCTGTTCATCGGGTTATTCAGCATCGCCTTCGCGGCCATCCTGATTAGCCTGGCCGAAGCGCCGGGAACTATCAGCGCTTTTTATCGCATGGCCGTGGCCTCGATCCTGGTAGCCTTGCCCTTTCTGAGCCAAAGCAAGAAGCGGGAGAAACCCTACCCCGCCAAAGGCCTCAAGCTGGCCCTCCTGGGCGGCTTGCTCTTCGCCCTGGACGTCGCTTTCTGGGCCACGGGGATCACCATCAGCGGCGCGGCTACCCCTACTTTGATGGCCAATACCGCCCCCATCTGGGTCGGCCTGGGCGCCATGTTGATCTTCCACGAGCGGCTCAGAGCCCTCTTTTGGATCGGGCTCTTCGTTGCCATGTTCGGGGCCTTGCTGGTTTTGGGGGCTGATTTCAACCGGGGAGGTGATTTCGGCCTGGGCACTATTTTGGGCCTAATGGCGGCTGTCTTTTACGGCGCTTATTACCTGGTCACCCAACAGGGGCGAGTCTACCTGAATACCCTGTCTTACTTCTGGATCACGACTGCCACGGCCGCAGTCGTCTTGCTGATTATGAATCTTGGGCTGGGCCAGCCGTTGCTGGGCTATGATTTAAAAACCTACCTGGCTTTCCTGGGCTTGGGGGTGATCGCCCAGACATTGGGCTGGCTGACCATCAACTACTCCCAGGGATTTTTACCTGCTTCCATCGTGGCCCCCACCCTGTTGGGTCAGCCGGTGGTCACGGCGATACTGGCCGTCCTGCTACTGGGCGAGACTTTCTCCCTCTGGCACATTCTGGGCGGCGTCCTGGTGCTGGTGGGGGTCTACATCGTCCACCGCAGCCGCTGGCAAGAGCCGGAGGAAATCGTCACCAAGACGTCATAGGTGGCCCAACAAGTTGGGTTCGAAACCTACGGTGTCTTCACAGATAACTCCAGCCAGCGTTGCATGGTCTCTTCCAGCTCAGCTTCCACAACCTGTAAGCGTCCGGCTAGCGATTGCATCAAGACGTAGTCGGCGCCGGCTTCGTTGACGGCCGCTTCGAGCCCGGCTTTTTCCTCTTCTAGTTGGGCGATGCGCGCTTCGATGCTTTCCAACTCTTGGGCCTCTTTCCAACTTAACTTGTCTTGCCCGCTCTTTTTCGCCTCTTCCCGCCTCTTCTTAGGTGCTGGCTTTCGATCCGCTGAGGCGGCCTTCGCCATGGCTACCCGTCCGGCACGCAAACGCTGGTAGTTGCTGTAGGGCATCGGGTAGCGTGTGCTCATCCCCCCATCTTCAAAAACAGCCAGGAAATCGACGTTGCGATCCAGGAAGTAACGATCGTGGCTAATTACAACTAGACTTCCCTGGAAATGGTCCAAAAATTGCTCTAGAACCGTCAAAGTAGGAATATCCAGGTCGTTGGTCGGCTCATCCAAAAAAAGCACGTTAGGCTGGTGAACCAGGACCCAAAGCAGGTAAAGCCGCCGTCTTTCGCCGCCGCTTAATTCACTGATATAAGCCTGCTGCTGCGCCCGGGGAAAGAGGAACCATTCAAGCATCTGGGCGGCTTCCACCCGGTGGCCGACCTCGGTTCGAATCAAGGGCGCTTTCTCATTGATGAACTCGATGACCCGTTTCGACTTATCCAGGCCCCGGCTCAACTGGTCGTAATAACCCAGGTGCACGCTTTGCCCCCAGGTAACGCGGCCGCTGTCGGGCTCGGTTTGCTCTGCCAAAATGTCAAGTAGGGTGCTTTTACCAACGCCGTTAGGACCGATGATGCCGATACGATCACCTCTCTCCAGAGGGAAATCCACCCCCTCGAATAGTCGTAACGAACCGTAAGCTTTGGCCAGGCCTTCCGCTTCGAGCACTTTTTTACCCAGGCGACGGCCGGTCAGGGCCATGGCTATTCGCTCCTCGCCCCCATCGGTCCGCAGTTGCGTCAATTCTTCCAGCCGTTTTTTGCGCGCCTTCTGCTTGGTCGAACGGGCCATGGCGCCCCGACGCAACCACTCCAGCTCGCGCCGCAGCAGATTTTGGTGTTTTTTCTCGCTGGCAGCCAATCGCTCCTGGCGCTGGGTGCTCTTTTCCAAGTAACGACGGTAATTGCCAGGGTAATGTACCAATTGGCGACGATCCAGCTCCTCGATGCGGTTGACGACCCGGTCCAGGAAATAGCGGTCATGGGTGACCATGAACAAGGCTCCCGGCACGCTGGTTAGATAAGTCTCCAGCCAGTCAATGGTGTCAGCGTCGATGTGGTTGGTCGGTTCGTCCAGGATAAGCAGATCGGCCCGGTCAATGAGGGCCCTGGCCAAGGCCACGCGTTTTCCCTGGCCTCCGCTTAAGGCGCCGAGCCGGGCCTCGAATTGGTCGATGCCCAGGCGGGTCAAAATGGCCTTGGCATTGGCTTCGGCCGCCCAACCTCCGCTATGGTCTATCTCATCCGCCAAAAAGACTACCCGCTCTTGCCTGGCAGGATCCTCTGGCTGCGCTTCCAGCCGGCGTGTAGCCTCCTGGTAATCTCCAAGCAATCGCAGTTGGGGCGATCCGCCAGCATAGACATGCTCCAGGACGGTCATATCGCCTTCCAGGTGTGGGTCTTGGGGCAGGTATTCGATGCGCACACCGCCCCAGACGGTGACTTTGCCTCGATCGGCCTGTTCCAGGCCGGCGATGATGCGCAGGAGGGTCGTTTTGCCACTGCCGTTGACGCCGATCAGGCCGATGCGGTCGCCTTCGTTGATGCGCAAATTGACGCCGTCTAATAATTGGCGTTCACTGTATTGTTTGGCGATACCTTCCAGGGTAACCAGGTTCATGAGAGAGGATTATAACGGACTTGGTTTATTGAGGCGGGAATGACAACTTGTGCGCGCACCATCGGTAGGTCAGGGCGGTGACTCCGGCCGAGTAAGCCAGATGTCGGCTCAGAAGGGTGATTCGCTGTCGGTGATCTGCTGATACCATTCCGAGAGCCAGCTCATGGCTTCCTCGAACTTGCTGGCTGGTAAGAGCTTGTAGCTGGTGATGCCGAATTTGCGGTACATTTCTCCATATACACCGCCGTATTCATTCCGACCGCTCTGTTCCGACATTTTCATCGCCACCGCTTTTACCGCCTGGCTGATTTGACTGGCCTGGTCCGGGGTTACGTGCCGGCTGGGATCACCTAGCGTGGATTCAAGTTGGTCTAACCGTTGCTCGTGTTCGTCGAGGCGACCAGTCAGGCGTGCCTCCAGAAGTATTTGGTTGCGCGCCAGCTTCGTCAGAGCGCTAAACGTCTTGTAGGCTTGAACCGCTGGCGAGTCTGTCTGCAAGAGGGCCTCAAAAGAGGGTGTGGCCATCAACCTTCCCTCTACAAAAGCCTCTGCTAGGACACGGTAACACTCGCGCTGATATAGGATGACTCGCTCTTTCAGCTCGACCTTAACCCGGTTTGCGTTGATTCCAAAGAGAAAGCCGCTAATATAGTCGAGAGGAAGGCAGGTCATCTCCTGTCTCCCGCCAGGTGTCGTCGTAACGACGACACCTTGTACTTCGTCACTAAGAACAGGATCCCTCAATATTCGCCGCCGCTGGCCGTCCCAGTTGACACCAAGCAGCCCACAAATAGGTCTGACCGGCACGAATACCGTTCCATCCGGGCCAAGAACAGCCGTCAATTCATCTCCGTAGAATTCAACTTGCTTCTGCTCGATAGGCGTTAAAGCCTTCTGTTCACTCATCCTGCGCCTCGATCTTTGCCCGCCAGAGCGGAAAGCATCTCATCAATTTGATCTCGCAAAAAGCCTCCCATAAGACACGAGCCGCTTCTCGTTGATATCGCTCCAGCTTATCTTTTAGTTCCGGCCGGACTAGCTTTGTATTAACGCCTTAAAGCCACAAGGGCACAAGATCAACGCGCAATAACCCAGCCTGTTGGGCACCGCCTCCTCGGCCGTCAGCTGAAGGGGGAGACACTATGACCCCCCTTGATATCCCTCTTTTAGGATCGGTTGCCTATTAATCCGCCGTACCTGTCCACGGCGATCCAGGCCAAGCGATTGACACATCTGACGAAGGGCAACATATACAGAGCCGTCGGTCGCTTTCACGGCTATCAGATCATCGCCGTAAAAGGTGACTTCTCGCTGGTCAATGACGGTTAATTCGTCACTCATCGTAATACCTTATTTGAGCCCTCTACCGTCGTTTTGTAGCACAGATATTCTATAGAGGCAAACCGTAGCCAGGGGGTCGGGGATTGCCATAATAACAACTCCCTGGCAAGAGTGACCGTAACGGTCACACTCTGCTCATTGACATCTAGCCCGTACACCGCATGTACGTTAGAATGCACCTCTTATTCGGCCGCCGACACCCTGATTCATAAGCTGGACCAGACGAAGCGGCCGTCCGGTAGAGGTACATATGAGTGAGCAGCAAAAAACTGGATCGCATCCCCTGGGACGGCTTTGGTTATACGCGCAAAACCACCACAGGGAAACGATCGTCGCTTCGACTTATTCGGTCTTAAACAAGCTATTTGACCTGGCGCCACCGATCTTGATCGGCATGGCCGTGGATGTCGTCGTCTCCCAGGAAGACTCTTTCCTGGCCCAGCTGGGCATCAGCAATGTGACCACCCAGTTGATCCTTCTGGCAGTGTTGACTTTCATCGTCTGGGGATTCGAGTCTCTATTCCAATACTTGTACGAAGTCGCCTGGCGCAACCTGGCCCAAACATTGCAGCACGAGCTGCGGGCTGATACCTATGACCACGTCCAACGTTTGGACATGTCCTTCTTCGAGGATCAGAGCACCGGCGGCTTGATGTCCGTTCTCAATGACGATGTCAACCAATTGGAACGATTTTTGGATATCGGGGCGAACGAGGTATTGCAGGTCGTAACGACGGTGCTGGTCATCGGGGCCATCTTCTTCGCCCTGGCGCCTGGTGTAGCCTGGATGGCTCTGCTGCCGATGCCTTTCATCATCTGGGGCTCGATCCGGTTTCAGAGGGCCATCGCCCCTCGCTATGCCAATGTCCGCCAGCAAGTGGGCATCCTCAACGGCCAACTGGCCAACAATCTGACCGGCATCGCTACCATCAAGAGCTACACGGCCGAAGCCTATGAAGATAGGCGCATCGGCCGCCTGAGCGACAATTACCGGCAAAGCAACCGGCGAGCCATCAGCCTGAGCTCGGCCTTCGTGCCCCTGATCCGCATGGTCATCGTCTTGGGTTTCGTAGCTACCCTGGTCTACGGCGGCATGTTGGTGGTCCAAGGCCAGTTGAACGTTGGCGCTTACAGCACCATGGTTTTCATGACCCAGCGGCTGCTCTGGCCTCTCACGCGTCTGGGGCAGACCATCGACCTTTACCAGCGGGCCATGGCTTCGACGACGCGCGTGCTGGACCTGTTGGATACCAAGCCCCAGATCGAGGATGGGCAGCGGCTGCTGCCGGTAGAACAAATCGAGGGCGAGGTAACTTTCGAGAAGATCAGTTTCGAATATGGCAATCAGGATATGCCCGTCATCCGCGACCTGTCATTGCGAGTTCCGGCGGGGGACACGGTAGCCATCGTCGGCGCAACGGGTTCTGGCAAGACGACAATGGTGAAACTGTTATTACGTTTCTATGATGTGCAGTCTGGCCAAATTTGCCTGGATGGCAATAATATCCGCGATCTACAGTTGACAGACCTGCGACGGGCATTGGGTTTCGTCAGCCAGGATGTCTTCCTGTTCCATGGCACAGTCCGGGAGAACATCGCCTACGGCACTTTCGACGCCTCTCTAGAAGCCATCGTTGAAGCGGCCAAAATCGCCGAGGCCCATGAATTCATCACCGCCCTACCTCAGGGTTACGATACCATCGTCGGCGAAAGAGGGCAGAAATTATCGGGCGGGCAGCGGCAGCGATTGTCCATCGCCCGGGCGGTCTTGAAAGACCCGCCAGTGTTGATCCTGGACGAGGCCACGTCGTCGGTGGATAACGAAACCGAAGCGGCCATCCAACGTTCGATGGAGCGCATCATCGTCGGCCGGACGACCATCGTCATCGCCCACCGCCTGTCAACGGTGCGCAACGCCGACCGGATCTTCGTCCTGGAACGAGGCTTGTTGCGAGAGCACGGTCGGCACGAAGAATTGGTGGCGGCCGATGGCATCTACGCTGGCCTATGGCAGGTGCAGACCGGCGAAAAGACCCAAACTCCTGGTTAAAAACGCGAGCGTTTCTATTTGGTTGGATACGTTTAGGAGAGAGTTATGGCTATTAGGTTAGATCCCGATGGTATTGAACCGGCCCTATTGCATAAGCTGGTTGATTTCACCGGTAAAAGCGTCCTGGAAATCGGTTGCGGCGAAGGGCGGGTAACCTGGCAATACACCGGCAAGGCTGCCCGAGTTACGGCCATTGATCCTGACGAAGAGGACATCGAAATCGCCCTTAAGGAACGGCCGGACCACCTGGCCGAGAAGGTAAATTTCATCGCCACCGGCATCGAGGATTTTGAAGGGCCGCTTGACGGGGCCGCTTACGATATCGTCTTCTTCACCCGCAGCCTGTGATGAATTGGCGTTGAGGGCATGGGTCATGCCCTGGAAAAGGCTCACCAAATGCTGGCAACTCGCGGCGAGTCAGCATCTCGAAGCGAGCTGGTAGAAATGCATTTCAGCGGCCAGCGGCCGTTGGTGGAGGTTCATCAGGAGGGCCGGGTCTTCGTTGCCGGCGAGGTCACCCGCGAAGACGATTTTGAGGAGCACAGAGAAGTATCCATGGCCCTGGATCAAACCGTCAGCGAGGGGTTATTCAGGCCCGTTTCCCAACAATTCTATGACTATCTCATCGTTGCCGATAGCCTGGCGTCGCTGCTCGAATGGCGAAAAGAACATGCCAAAAGATCGGTCATCGATGACAAAGTGATTCAAGAGGCGGAAAGGC
>JAHEJP010000014.1 GCA_024638855.1 Chloroflexota bacterium | reverse complement strand
AAATAAGGCACCAGCAACCACGACCAGGAGCCATGCTCAGCCGGGATGATCAACGCCTTCCTGAAGAGGGTCCGTTTTTTTCTATTGGCTTCTCGTGTCTCGGCGCTTTGTTCCATAATAAACTTATTAGCCGTTCAGCCCACTAGACGGTCTGCCGTCTCGCCACCGTCCCGGCCTTGAAAGGTGGATTTCTATCACCACCAGCCTCACTGGGCAAAGGACCTTCACCCTTGATGGGCAAGAGGTCGTTGATCTCGCCGCCTTTCGCCAATCGCCAACGCCGCCACCATCATAAAAAAGATGAGTATGGCCAACCCATTCAACAGCCCGCCCCACAAACGCACCTGAAGCAACAAAAAGATATCGCCGACTATGCGAAGTATTAAGCCAATTTGCAGCAATACCGCCGGCCCATATAAGATTCGATTAAACGGGATCGAAGCGCCGCTCATGGCTGGCAAGATGATCAGCGCATGGGCAAAGATCATGCTGAAGGCAAAACCCAGCAACAGGGCGTGCAGCCAGGCATCATACCAGGGACCGGCCGTGTAACCGGCGTAGCGGATGCCAACCAGCGCGCCGAAGCCCATCCAAAAGTAACCGAACAACAAGTTCACGGCGATGAAGCGGGTCAAACCATGACGGCGGACCGCACGCCGGGCAATGTCGAATAGTCCCAACCACAGTGCCAGGCCCAAAAAACCCAGGTTGGTCAGCCGCACGCCGTTCGCATAGGAGAAGAGCGAAACGAGCAAACCGGTCAGGACAACGCCCACGGCAATGCTGAATAATTTTTGGCTATACGAAGGCAGACGAGTCACACGACTCAGTTCCAACCGTTCTCCGACAATAGTCAACACAAGGAAAGCTACCCACCAGGGCGCTGCCGCGGGCACTGGCCATCCCACCAGCCACAAACCGTTGCCCACCAACCAAGTGACGGCCCCCAAAGCCATAGTCACCGTGTATATCGCTAATTGGATACGCAAGATCAGGACGTAGATGGCGACTAGCCCCAGGCTACACAGCGTGATCAGCCACGGGCCAACCGGCAAACCAAAGATTAGGCCGACTGCACCTAGTGCTCCCAACAGCGGCACAAGGTAAGTCCAATTCTTTCCCAGGGCCACCACCCGTTCCAGGGCGATCAGGGTGCCCAGAAAGCCGCCGATCATCAAGGGGCCGTGAGTCGCAGGTAGGGTCGGCCGGATCAGCGCCAGGGACCAGCCCATACGAATCAGTCCGGCCCACATCGCCAGCAGCAAAGTGACCAACAAAATGGCCATGATTGGCAGGCGAATAAAACGCGTTTCTTTCATCGATTAATTAGGGATACAGGATGCTGCCAGCCAACAATGACGAGCTAAATAACGATCGGCTGCTGCTCGCCGCCCTGGCCTACCGTAATAATAACAAAAGCATGGTGACCTCGGTTTGAGCCAGGACACTATGCGGTAAATGGGCCGGCATGTGTACCCAGGTCCCCGGCCGGGCTTCTAAGGTATCATCGCCCAATACCAGCTGCGCCTCGCCGGTCAAAAAGTGCAGCACCGCCGGCCGGGAAGCGGTATGTTCGCTTAGTTCCTGACCGGCCGCAAAGCCAAATAAGATACCCTTCAAGCGGTCTTCCGCAAAGAATGTGCGGCTGACGATGGAATCGGGTTCGATCTCAGACACCAGGTCGCCAAGATCAGGCACATACAGGTATTCGAGCTCTTTCTTCAATGAATCTTCTGTTGTCATAGATAACTCTTTGCTGGATCTACATTCTCGTTTTAGAAGGCGCACTACCTGAGGGCCGTTCAACTTACTGGACGGCCCCCTGCAAAGCCTCCATCAGCGCTGATAACTCCACTTCATAGGTCCGGGCCACATCGGCCATCGTATCAAATGGAGCCATCACACAGCCAACGCAGGCCATTTTATATTCTTGAAATACCTCCACCGACTCCGGCCAAGCTTCGAGAATCTCGGCCACGGTCATATCGGAGGTCGGCAGTGCATTTACCATCTTCTTGCCCTTCCCAAACGCTGGAGTGAATTACCAGATCAACTCCAGGCGGGATTCGTGCGTTTACTACGCGCTGCTACTCCATGATTGTTCGAATGTAAGCGACGATGTCCAAAATATCTTCATCTGACAAAGCAGGATTGCCACCCTTTGGCGGCATATCGACGCCTGTATCATTAGCCGGATCACCCGATGGGCGCCCTACCTTGATGAAGGCTAACATCTCAGCGTCAGATTGGCTGCGAACAAACTCGCTGCTCGTGAAATCTTTACCCAAATTGGGCAAACCCTTGCCGTCGGCACCATGGCAGGCAGCGCAGGTTACAAAGAGTGCTTCGCCGGCCGCGGGATCACCCGCAGAGACCGTTGAATCGGCCGGTTGATTGGCCGGCTCATCCGCTGCCGGGGCATTGCCACCGCCACAACCAGCCAACATGATGGCCGCAATCAGTACGAAACCAAACAAAATCATGAACTTACGCATTTCTTTTTCTCCTCGACAATAAGTCCCAAGAGACTCATTCACTAAAGCAACCATATTTTATCTTGGAATGAGATCCTTTGTAAAAAATGACTGAAAGTCATACATGAGCGAAGATCATCCGCCCAAATGCTCAGGTGATCCGGCCGCCTCGCCCTGATTCAGTAAATCAGAGAAGGTCATGATCACGCCGTTCATCTTGGCCGCCCATGCTTCAGCCCGATCCTGGTCGGTAAAAGCCACGATTCCGAAGCCCATCGGCGTGGCCTGATCGCCGGCCACATAAAACGCAGCCTCTCCCTTCAACCACTCTTCCGTATCGAAGTCATGGACCCAAAATACGGCCACTTCTTCGCTTACTTCCTGGGTGTAGGCCACCATGCCGCCGATATCGTCAAAGCGACGTGTTTCCCCATCATCTGTCACATAGGCGGCCGCATAGCGGGCTTCGTTGATGATCATCAGGCAGCGATCACAACTATCTTCGCCATATCGGATATCAGGCGGTGTTTCCAGGTCCGGCCCAGAGCTGCATGCCACCAGTAAGAGGCCAACCAAAATTAAGTTGAACACCAATAGATTGCGTATGCCAGCACCTCTGAAAAGCATCATAGGACGCCTCTCTTCCGGAAGATCAGGTAAGTGATGGTCAGGGGAATGGCGGTCCAGGCTAATAATATCGCCAGCAAAAATATCATCAGTTGCGAGCCATAGGTCCGCACCGCATAAATTCCTCCTGGACCCAACACTTCCAAATTACTGCGAATGGCCAGGATGGCCGCCATTTTGAATAATTGCAACGGGTTCAACAGCGTCAGGCTGAAAAGCTGGCCAACATCTAGCCGTAACACCAGTGCCGTGCCCATCAAACCCAAGTCGCCGAAGAAAACCAACAATAGCCACAAGAAAAGAGCGATGCCCACGGCCGTGGCGCTTTTGGCGGTGGCGGCCGAGATGAGAAATCCTAGGCTGAGACTGGCCAGGGCCAGCGCAAAGGCCATCAACACCAATGTCAAATAGTCGCTGGCCTGGGTTGCTCCACCCTGCCAGGCGATCAAGAGCCCGCTCAGGCCAAAACCTAAAACTAAAGCTACCAGGATTGCCAAGGCCAGGCCAATGAATTTACCCAACAGCAGTTCGGCCTGAGATATGGGCTGGGTCAGCATATAGAGCAACGTGCCTCGTTCCCGCTCACCCGCCAGGCCCAATGCCCCCAGCGTCAAGCCCATCAATGGGATGATCAACAAAACCAGGTTGATCAAGCTGGCGCCCGTGCGGCCAAAGCCGGCCAATCCATAGGTGCCGACCCCAGAGAGGGCCAGCCAGGCCAAAGCCAGCGCCAGGCCGGCGAAGGCCACAGTATAGAGCACAAACCAGCGATTACGCCGAGCTTCGCTCAATTCTTTCTGGGTTAAAATGAATACGTTTTCAAAATCGATCATGGCAGTTGCTTTTCTCTTGATATATTTTTCGCTATTCCATCTGAAAATCGGATACGGGGATGCCGGCTTCGGTCAACAGCGAGATAGGACGGGCTTTTTCCAGGGGAACGACCTCCACCCAGATGCCGGTGCCATTTTGTTCGGCATAAAAACCCTGACTGGTCAGCGCTTCCACGGCCGGACCAATCCATTCTTCACTCGCCAAATGTAATTTCAGCATCGTTTTACTGCCTAAATGATCGCTCAATTCGGCCGGCGTGCAGGCGACCACCAGCCGGCCGGCCTCTAATACCAGCACCCTGTCGGCCAGGGCGACGACCTCTTCCAGGCGATGCGATGAGAAGACCAGCGTCTTGCCTGAATCCCTCAGCCCGGCCAGCAAAGCTAAGAACTCCTCACGAGCCCTCAGATCCAGGTTCGCCGTCGGCTCATCCAGGATGAGCAAGGGTGGATCGGCCAATAAAGCGATAACCAGGGCCAGACGCTGTTTCATTCCGCCTGACAAATCGCCTACCTTCTTACCTACATGGCCGGTCAGACCTAGCCTGGTCAATAAATCTTCCGTGTACTGGGATTCAATGGTCGTCTTCTTCAAGCGGGCAAATAGCGTGAGGGATTCGATGACCGTCATATCATCTTGAAAAGAGATCTCCTGGGGCACGAAGCCTAAAAGGCGACGGGCAGCTTTACCCTGTCGATCGCTCCGATACTCGCCAATCTGCACCAGACCTTGATAGTCGATAACGCCCAGAAGACAACGCAAGGCCGTGGTCTTACCGGCTCCGTTCTCGCCCCAAAGAGCTAACGATTCGCCCATCTCGACCCCGAAGCTAAGTCCGTCGACGGCCTTCAAATCGCCAAAGTTTTTATATAGATCGCGTACTTTTACCATGCCTCAACCTTGATTATGCGAGAAAGGAACCGCTGCCGTGGAATCTTTAACTCCGCGCTTGCGCCCCTTTTTCCATATCTGCGATAGCCTGAAAGAACCCAGGCCAAAAAGCAGGGTTGCAAATAACAATAAGGCCAGGGAAGTTATCCACATTTCCTGTCGGCCACTCTCCGGCACTTTCGGTAGACCAGTTGGCATGACCGGTTCCATTAATGGAGCCTCGTCCATCATCTTGGGCTGGGGCTTCACAAAAGGTACCGCCCGGGCAGCGAAATCAATCGCCTGCTCTACCGGACTATAAAGAAACAGTCGCAAGGACGAATCCTGGTCCGCCAAATTCTCGAACAGTTTCTCGGACCTGTAGGGTACATCACCCAGGCCATCAGCGTTGCCATCGTACCCCACGTAATCGCTCCAATAGTTACCCTGCCGGTCGACGGTCCAGACATTATCATCTGACCGGCCGCCGCCGCCGGCGATGCCAACTTGTTGCTCGTTATCGACGAAACTATTGTTCACGAATTGATTGTGGCGTACCGAAGGCATCAGGTTAACGCCGATATCATTAAAGGCGAAAACATTGCCCTCGAAAAGGCCGACGCTATTGATCTCTCGGGGCGAGTTATCCAGGTGGGCGCCGATCCGGTTATCCAGGAAAAGGTTGTTCTCGACAACTGCATCATCCAGATCTTTCATGCCAACGCCAAAACCGCTAGGCCCCCGGTTGTAGGCAATGGTATTGCCCATCAGGTGCAAGCGACGACTATACATGAGAAAGGAACCGACCGAATTGTGCATCAGTAGATTATTTTTGATGGTGGCGTCGTCACAGTACATGAAGTGCAATCCATACCGGCCATCCGATACTTCATTGTCACGGATGGTCAACCTTTCCGAATACCAAAGGACAACATCCCGTCCCTTGTTGATCTTGTTTCCCTCAATCAAAACATCATTGCTAAACCAGACCCGGACCGGATCGCCTCGACGAGGAACCTCTAGATCCATGCTTGTAATCTCATTGTCCCGGATAGTAGAGCCATCGGCTTCACGTAAGTAAATACCAAACAATGTATCTTCAAGCCGGTTCCCTTCGATGACGACTCGTGGCGCTTCCACGGCCACGCCTGAATTTTCCTCGGCCAGCGAGTCGCCGCTATTACGAATGACGAAGCCTCGTAAAGTAACGTCTGGGCTGGTTATTTGTACTACCGTATCCCGGCCGCCGCCGTCGATAACCGGCCAATCATAGCCAACCAATTCCACTGACCGGTCGAGGACCAATGGCCCCTCGTAAACACCCCCATATAATTCGATCGTTTCGCCTTCCTTGGCCTGGGCCAGAGCCTCAGACAAGGAATCATACGTAGCCTGGGAAGTGACCACCCGCCCCTCCGTTTGGGCCAGGGCAGGCCAGGCAATGACCAGCAGTGCCAACAGTGGCAAAAACAGGATCGTGGTTAGAAGAGGCGTTTTTTTCATCAGGACCTTTTTGGAATCTAGCCGCAAAGAATGAATAACGGCCGGATCCGCGCCTCACTCACCATTCCCTTCTTCTTTGGCTGCATCAACCAGGGGCTTATAAACCTTGCGTTGAAAGTACAGACCAAACAAGATGAGAATGGAGGCCAAAATCGCCAGGTAGAAACCGGCTCCTAGGCTGGCAATGGTCTTGAACTGTCCGATCAAACCCTCGCCCAGTACAGTAGGCACGAAAGGTTCGATGTAGCTGCTCAAGGCGGCCGTGGGGTCCAGATTCTGACCGAAAGTTCGCAGCCAGTAATACATGTCAGCCAGGAAGAAGAAGGGGTAGAGCAATGCCGGCAGAGCTAGTATAGCCGACCACTTACTATGGATGAAAATAGCCCCGACGACCAGTAGAGCGGTCACGCCGATCAAGACAAAGCTCAGGGAGCGCTCGAGCTGGGCAGCTTCTGCCAACGGCCGCATGCCGATATAGTGATTAAGCCCATCGATCTCCGCCACGTCACCTTCTAAGCGGTTGACATACGTGTGGATGCGCAATCCTTTTGGATACTGGGGCGCCTCCAGGGTCATGTTCCAGTACGGTAAGAAGATCGAAACGATCAAACAGAAAGCGGCGACGCCCATCAAGATCGTGGGCAGCATATAGTCGAGGCGCTTTTCATCCTTGGCCTCGGCCGGCGCCCGGGGTCCGACGATACTTTGCCAAGTTTTAGACATCATTTTTACCCTTAATAGTTCATTCGCCAAGTAAATGAAGTCAGCAGTTCTATGATACGGATTTGTCATTCCGAGAAGCGAAGCAACTTAGCCTGCTCTGAGCTTGTCGAAGAGGAATCCCTCTGAACTTGCCGGTTAGAGGGATTTCTCCCTCCGGTCGAAATGACATGCATCTTCATCCAAAGATTTCATAGATTTGGCGAAAAAACTAATCAAATAAACCTAGGAAGTAAGCGATGTGGTTAAACGTTTGCAAAAAAAAGATGGTATAGGGGCGCGCCATCTGGCGCGCCCCCAACTCACCAAAGATTCATTATATCGCCTGAACTACGGTTCGATAAGCAGATAACCGGTCATCTCCAAGTGCAAGGCCGAGCAGAACTCGGTGCAGTAGTAGGAGAAGACGCCATCCTCCGTGGCATCAAACTCGAAGGTAGCCGTCTCGCCCGGTTCGATGCTCACGTTGATATTATAGACCGGGATGGTGAAGCCATGCGTGGCATCATACGTCTGCTCCACATTGGTGATATGCCAAATCACATGATCGCCTTTGTTGATTTCCACATGTTCAGGCGTGAAGTGACTACGGATGGAGGTCATGAATACCTCGACCGTATCGCCATCACGCTCAACCCGCTCTTCACCGATCAGGGTTGCATTCGGATCAGGCGACTGAGTGTGGGGGTTCCAACCCACCTCTGGGTACACTTCCCAGGGATCTAACTTGTCGGCTTTGATGATCTGGGCGTAATGCGGTTCGCCATCGGGTAAGGGCATATCGTATAACAACTGCAGATTGTCGCCTGGTTGGCCGATGTCGATCAGCTGGAAGTTCTGGGGCAACAGTGGCCCGACATTTTGGAATCGATCGATGGCCCACTTATTGAGCGACACCAGGTACTTGCCATCGGGGCTGACTGTATCACCTTCGGCCGCCGCGATGTGGCCGACGTTATAATGGACGTTAATTTTCGAAACCAGGGACCATTCAGGTTCGTCATTCAATTCCGCATAATCACCGCCAAGCGCCCATCGAGCCACGGCCGGTTCAAGGAAAAGGCTGGTGTAAGCGTAACCCTTGTCGTCGAACTGGGTGTGTAGCGGCCCCAGACCAAGCTCGACCTGGGCTTCCATAACGTCATCAAAGTTCAAAATCGGCACGCCGTAGTCGTCAGTCTCCCAATTACCGGCCGCAATGGCCGCCTGGATCTTGTCAAAACTATAAATCGTGGTGTGGGGATCCAGCTTGCCGGATATAACCATATATTCGCCGCCGGGCGTGATATCGACGCCATGAGGGCTTTTTGGCTCAGGTACGAAGTAAAGCAAGCCTTCTTCAATGGCTGTGTCCAAAGGAATGACTGGGAAGCCGTTGACATCCACAGTATTACCTGCCGAGGCCACTTCAATGGCCTTATCCAGGTGGATGACATGCATGTAATCCATATCACGCTGGGAGGCGCCGGCTTCAAATGGCGGGTTGCCGTCCTCGACACCGCCGGTGGCCATCTCCGTATTGAAAGAATTACAGAAGATCCAACCTTCGCTGACCTTCTTTCCGGCGTCGCATAGGTCCTGCCAATAAGGCGGCAGCTCCATGGCGAACGATTCTTCGGGCACGATCCGGCCGGCATCCCGGTCGAATTTCCAAATCGTGACCATGCCCCGGTAATCTTCGGCGTAATTATCGAGAGATGAATATTCCCAGCCTAAAGGCGCCGCATATTGGCCGCCTTCAATAATCCAATCCGTATCTGGCAAAACAAAGGTGCCGCCGTGATCGCTGATGGCGATGGGGTTCTTGACGATTTGTTTCGTTTCAAAATCACGCAAATCAATGGTAGCGACCCGGGCATTGGCCTTGTCGTTGATGAAAAGCCACTCGCCGTCATAATCGCCTGCTGTTTCGCTCAAAGCCGGATGATGGGTATCGCCCCAGGTCAATTCATGGTCGCCGACGAATCCAGCTTCCAGGATCTCCATCGTGCCTTCCGCACCATAGCCATATCCTTGCCAGGGTTCCGGCGTGAAAACTGCGATGGTCTTCAACATGCGCATGGAAGGCATGCCAATCACGAAGACCTGTCCCGCGTGACCGCCAGAGGCGAACATAATATATTCATCATACACGCCTGTTGGCGTATAGGTTTTCAGCGCAGCGGTGATGTCATCCGGCGTCAGCCCACGCGCTTCGGCGATCGCTGCGGCGTCCCCGGAGACAGCCGCCGGAGCATCTGACTCTCCCGCGCTACCTCCCTCTTCATTGTCACTACAGGAGATCAAAAGCACCAAGCCCAAAGCCAGCACGAGCAATAGGGCCATGATGGTTTTGAACGAGAGCTTAAAACCACTTAAACGTTGCATTTCCTTGTCCTCCTTACAATATCTAAAAGGACGGCAAAGGCCATGCCTTTCAGAATGAAGCGATGAAAAAATCAACCTACTTGGAGATGACGAACCCATATCGCCAAGCAGGTACTAAAGGAGTGTAACTCGTAAGGAGGGCGCTGTCTTTGCGCCAGCGCAAACAAGCCTCGGACTGTCTGAGATATGCTTTGCGTGGCTCCGCTTAGCCAGGTCGAAATATTAATTTACCAGAACAAAAGCATCCAAATAGACAGCCTGCTTCAACCAAGGGCACTGGTTCAGCCACAATTTGGCTAGGACTCACCGCCAGGGGTCACAACATCGATCGCGCCGGGCAATAACTTGATAGTTACCGGTGTTTTCCCCCATTTTTCGCCGTCACCAACAATTGATTGCGATGGATCGCTGGCGATGGACACCTCACGCGCTCGGAAATGGTGAAAATTCTCTGGATCCTGATCGATGTTCGTGATACTTTTAATGGCCGATGACAGCGAGGCGAAATCCAAGTTGTAGACACAGATCACATCTAATAAACCATCGCTGATACTGATATCGGGAGCCAATGAAAGACCTTGGATACCCATATTACCCGCGTTCTCTACCAGGCAAGTGACCCCCTCAATTTCGACCACTTCTCCGTCAAGAGTAAAAGTGTATTTGACTGGTTTCGTCTCCGGTATCGCTCGCAAAGCGCCGATGAAGTAGGCCATTTTTCCGTATTTGTCTCGTAGTTTCCGGTCAGTTAGGTTAATCCGTTGGGCATCAAATCCCGTCGCCACTCGAAGCAGGAAGTGTTTGGCGTGTTCCCAATCTTTTTTTTCGCAATGGCCGACATCCACCTGGCGAATGAGGCTGTCATCGCCCACAATGATTTGGGCCGCTTCAACCAGTGTTTGGGGAATACCCACTTCGATGGAAAAGACGTTGCCTGTCCCGCCGGGGAGAATGCCCAAAGGCACACCCGTGCCCACCAAGCCGTTGACCACCTCCATGACTGTGCCATCGCCGCCATAGGCGACGACGATATCGGCCCCGCCTTCGGCCGCCTCAGAAGCCTGTCGCCTGGCATCACCGTGAGTTTTGGTGACCGAAACGCTCCAGGTAACGCCGGTCGGTTGGAAAACTTCGTTCAGCGCATTGAGGACAGGCTCATTCTGTCCTGAAGCCGGATTGACCACGACATGTATATGCTTGCTCATCGTCCACCTCACTTGATACTCTCTTGGCGCTCATGCCAATAGTTCTCAAACTTCCTGATTTGCCGTTGAATATGCCAGGCGTATGGATCGGCTACCTCACGTTTTTCTTGAACGAGGACCATAGCCTCATCGGCCGAATAATCCAAACCAATTAAGATACATGAGGCCATGGCCACGCTTCGATGGCGGCCAGCCTCGCAAAACACCAGCACGCGATGACCGTCTGCTATCACTGGCAGTGCCGCTTCAACGCCCTTTTTCAAAGTGCGCAAGGGGATAGGCAACAAGGGGAAATCAAAGGTCCGCAGCCAGAGTACTTTCCTGAACGGTTGAGCCAGCGCCTCTGGCGGCCGGCTCTGGATGATCATGCTGATAACCAACCGTGGGTCAAGCTTCAGAATTTCATCCAGGTCTTTTTCCGTCACCTTCCGGGAGATAAACAGGTAATCCGTTATTTGAGAAATGTTCACCAAGCTCTCCACTTGTATGCCTGCTTGAAAGGCTACCTTTGGTCAAAACAAAGAAAGCCTCTCGCGCCGAACCATTTCAGCGTCCGGCCGAGAGGCCTTTCTATTGGTTTATTCCTCCGACTACCGGAACCGGGAAGCAGGCAAACTCTGCCTTAGTCCATCCGAAGCAGGTAATCGTATGCGCCCAAGGCGGCCTTAACGCCCTCGCCGACGGCAACCAACACCTGCTCGGCTATGATATGGGTTACATCACCGGCGGCAAAAATGCCGGGCACATTCGTTTGGCCGTAACAATCAACGACGATGAAACCATCCTCGGTCGTTTCTACCAAGCCGGCCACCATCTTTGTGTTGGGTATCAATGCCTTCTCGACGAAAGTACCGTCGGCCGGGATATCCATTTCGTTGCCCTTTGGATCGCGCACCACGACCCGTTCGGCATAACCATTGCCCAATATCCGCGTGACTTCGTATCCTTCTAAAACGGTGACATTGGGCGAAGTTTTGATTTTTTTACCCAGTGGAGTCTCTAATGCAGCGTCCGTAGGCCCAACCAAATGCACGTGCTCGGCCACCGTTGCCAATTCGGCCGTGGAGCGCAAAGCCAAATCGCCATCGCCGATAACCACTGTCTTCTTATCAATGAATAGCGGCGCGTAACTGATGGCCGAATAGCAAAGTCCCCTGGAAAGATATTCTCGCTCGCCAGGCACATCTAAGAATTGTTGCCGGGTTCCAGTGGCGACGATCACTGACTTAGCCTCCAGCTGATCACCTCCTTCCAGGTGAATGAGAAAATAATCAGCTTCTTGGGTGACCCGATCGACTTGCTCCATTCTCCGGGTGAAGTTCAAATATTCGAGCTCTCTCTTGAATTTATTGACGACTTCGACGCCTCGAATGACGAGATAATTCTCCTGATCCGGTATTTCCAGGTGAAAATTCGTCTTGCCACCCAAGTCCTTGGATACCAGCAGTACATTAAGCCGTTTACGAATGGCGTAGATGGCAGCCGTAAGGCCAGCCGGACCCCCGCCAACAACAATCAAATCATACATTTTGCACCTCATTAAGGTAAGCCAAAGGACCACAGATTTGTTCGAGTCAAGAACTTCGGCTTACTCAGCTATCGCCTCAAGGGATAGGTATTTGGCTAAATTAGGCTAAACCCCTTTCACTTAATCTTCAGGGGCTTCAGCAATGAACCCTTCCTCCATCATCATCTTGGTCAAGCGCCGGGAGCGGCCAATGATTTGAGTCGCATGTTCTAACAGCTCGTCGTAAGACTTTTCGATCCGGGCTACGCCTTGTTCCTGGGCTTTGACGCCCACAGCCGCCGCTTCTCGGGAGAAAACCTCCCAGTCGTCCATGTTTGGCAGGATATGTTCATCATCCAGGCGGTCGCCGATGTGATTGGCTAATGCTTCAGCAGCAGCGTAGCACATCTCGTCGGTGATGGTCTTCGCTCGCACGTCCAGCGCGCCCCGGAAAATACCGGGGAAGCCCAGCGAATTGTTAACCTGGTTGGGGAAATCAGAGCGGCCGGTGGCTACGATGGCCGCGCCGGCTTCCTTGGCTTCCCATGGCCATATCTCGGGCGTCGGGTTGGCTGCGGCGAAGACGATGGCATCTTCATTCATTCGTTCCACCCATTCCGGTAGGATAGTGCCCGGTCCGGGTTTGGAGAGGCCGATGACTACGTCGACGCCTTCTAATGCCTCGGCCGTATTGCCCTGCCGGCCGTCCCTATTAGTGCTCTGGCATAGGCGCCACTTGTCCACGTATTCGTGGCGACGCTTCTCCAAATCACCTCGATGCAGGCCCAAGATCCCTTTGCTGTCGACCATGGTGCATTTTCCGGGATCGACGCCCCAACCAAAAATGAGTCGCGAGCAAGCCACATTGGAAGCGCCGCTGCCTACAAAGGCGATGCTGACTTCCTCTTTCGGCTTGCCGACCAGCTTCAAAGCATTCATCAGCCCGGCCAATGTAACCGTGGCTGTGCCTTGCTGGTCGTCGTGCCAGATGGGGATCTCGGCTTTTTCGCGCAAGGTGTCCAGGATCCGGAAGCATTTGGGCTGGGAAAGATCTTCCAGGTTGACCCCGCCAAAAGAAGGTTGCAGCATCAACACCGTATCGATGATCTTATTCGGGTCCTTGGTGTCCAGCATGATGGCCACGCCATCCACACCACCTAAATATTTATACAACAAGGCTTTGCCTTCCATTACCGGCAAGCCGGCCTTGGGACCGATGTCGCCCAGGCCTAGAACGCGAGTGCCATCGCTGATGACGGCCACCGTATTCCACTTATTGGTATGTTCATAAACCAGGTCCGGATCGGCTTGAATCGCCCGGCAGGGTGCAGCCACACCAGGCGTGTACCAGATGGCAAAGTCATTAAAATCCCGCACCGTACATTTCAGGGCGGTTTCTGTCTTACCCCGGTAAAAGGGGTGTAGCTTCATAGCATCGGCCGAGGGTTTCTCGGCCTTTGCTAAAAGCTCGTCAACGTTAACTGTCTCGTCTTCTGCTAACATCTTTGAACTCCTAATCTATTGACCAGCAGTGGGTTCGCCTGATGAAAGGATCGCCCGAATGCTGATCCCCCCAGATAAATGGGGCACAATATTCTCCACGGATCGCTGGCCCCTCGTTGGAGCCCCTCCGTGTTGATTGATTGGTTGTTGGCTACGATGTCTTCCGTGCCCATGGCATTTACTGTGGCTACGCCGCCATCGTTTCTTGCTGCAAATATGAATCGGCATAGATCACCTTATTTAACAAGATCTGTACCGTCTTCCAGATAGCCACCTGCTCTGGATCGCTCATATCCACATCTTTTATCGTCGGTTCCTCCATGGCAGCTATACGATCATTAATCTTGATATAAAGGCCTGCCACCGGCGTGCTGTCGTCACGTTCCTCGATGACTCGGATCGTCTCTTTGAGCATTAAGTCGAGAGGATCGGCGATCATCATTTGCAGGCCCGCACCCATCAGCATAGCGCAATACACATTGTTGATCAGCGGCCGGTTGGCATGGGGCACCGCGTTGGAAACATTAGATAGGCCCACGGAAATAGCCGGCGGTGGATCCCAAGCATATTGCAACGTACGCACCGCTTCTAGCAGTTCTGGGCAATATTCCTGGCAACCAGAAACTGTCAGCACCAGCGGATCGATGATCAAATCCTCGACAGGATAATCGATCTCCAGCATACGCGGGATCAGCGCTTCCAGGGCGATAGTAACGCGCTCATCGGCGCCAACCGGGATGCCGCTTTTGCCCATGGTTAAGGCGATCACTTGAGCGCCGTACTCTTTAGCCAGCAAAGGCACCTTTTCAAGCCGCTCGGGCTCGGCCGAGGTCGAATTGATGATGGGCCTGGCCTTGGTGACATTTTTTAACCCAGCTTCGATCCCCAGCAGGTTCGTGCTGTCAAAGCTCAAGGGCACGTCGGCCACGGCCTCTACCGCTTTCACCATCCAGGGGAAGACCTCTTCCCAATCTTTCTTTCGCGGCCCCAGGTTCAGGTCCAACGCCTGAGCGCCGGCTTCTACCTGCCGCACGGCCAAATCCTGGAAGAATTTAGCGTCCCTATCCCGCAAGGCTTCCTTGACGCTGCCGCTTATGATATGAATGTTTTCGCCAATAATATACATTTGTTTCTCCTTTTAGTGTCACAGTCATAATCAAAGGAAAGAAACCGTGACACCCAGATTCCTACCCTTCAACAACTCCATACATTTGGTCCGGAGCTAATTCGGCCGCGAACTGGGAGCGTAATTCCTGTCTGGCCGAATAACAGAGATGGCAAGCATCTACGTACCCATCCTCATGCCCTAAGGCAAACTCCCGGACCAACTCCGCCGGTCCACCACGAACCAGAGGTCCCACGATAGGATGGGATTCGGGATCGTAACCGGCTATGATCTCTTTCAATGGATGTTCAAAAATATTGCCTGCGACGATGCCCTGGCATACGTGCAAATTACCTAAAGGATCGAGGTGCAGCCGGCTTGGATGGACCAGGTTCTCATAAGGGCAGCCGGCAAACGTCGTCCAGGGCTGGCGAGGCAGGCCCTCTACCAACACTTCGGCCGCCCGCCCGCGATACATGACATCACCGCCCAGTAAAGGCAATCCGGGCTCCGCATCGGGGTCGCGCTGCTCAGTCGGTGGATCGACGGTGATGGTGAGGTTGTCCAAAAAGAGTTCTTTGGCCGCTGCCAGGGCCGGATGCCCATTGGCTCCGTTCAGGTCATCGCCATGGTATGTATCCTCAGAAAGTTCTAAGCGGTCCAATCCGGCCGCTACCAATGGTTGCAGCCACATCCAGGCATCTTCTGTGCCGGTGGCCCAATAGCCGTTGCTCACGACGCCGGTCCAGTAACCCAGCTTCTTGGCTCGGCTCACAGCTTCGGTCAGAACCGGGTGGTAGAGAAATGATTCTCCACCCTCGAAATAAACTTCGCGAATCGTCTTTACTTCCTGGGCCTGGCGGAACACCTCCTCGAGTTGAGCCAGGGTAAACGTACCTGTCTGCCGGGGGCTACCCCAAACAAAACAGTGATCGCACTCATAACTACAGGTATAGGTCAGTAAAATATGGAGGCCGGTTAAAAACATTGTTCACCTCTGCTTTTGAACGAGCATACAGAATCTTAATCTCCAACGTCCAATATTCATCCCTACCTCCCTTTCTCCGTTGTGACACTTTGCCTCTTTTCGATTTCCTCCAATTCCTGCACCACCGAAGGGAACAGTTTCAAATCCGTGTGAGGCAGGAACAAGGCCGATGTAAAAGCATCGTAGAATGAATTATCGGCCGATAATTCGATGTATGTCATGCGACTGGCGATTTCGCCAATACGAAGCCGCGCCCGGCGATCGAGCAAGGCCCGGTACGCGCCCAGGACGGCCGTATTGCCCAGAAAATGGAATTTTTCCCAGGGCATATCCGGCAGCAAACCGATCTCTACCGCTTTTTCCACGTTGATATACTTGCCAAAGGCGCCGCCGATCAGCACCTGCTCCACCGCTTCTAAAGGGTAACCGACGCTGTCGGCCAAAACCTTGAAGCCGGCGTAAATGGCCGCCTTGGCCCGCAGCAGGTTATCCACATCCACATGAGTGATGACGATGTCCTGGCCTTGTTGGCTTTCTGCCGCCCAGGCGATCACATATTCAAAACCATGTTCTCCCCGGCGGATACGCTCGCTAGGCAAAAAAGCGTTGAAATTGCCGGCCTTGTCCAGGACGCCGTTCAAGAATAGCTCAGCCAGAAGAGAGATAAGACCGCTACCGCACAAGCCTCGCGGTTTGGTCTCGCCGATGACGCGATAATTAGGTTCATAACTCTGGCTATTGATCCAAACCTCTTCAATAGCCCCACGGGTAGCCCGCATGCCATGCAATACGCCTGCCCCTTCAAAAGCCGGTCCGGCCGAACAGGCGCAGGTCACCAGCCACTCGCTGGAACCCAAAACCGTCTCGCCATTGGTTCCGATATCTATGAAGAGGCTAACTTGTTCGTCGTCGTCCATGCCGGACGAAAGAACCCCAGCGCTGATATCCGCGCCCACATAGCTGGCGACACCGGGCAAACAATCCACCGATGCCTCCGGATGGATGGCGAAGCCGATCTCCTGGGCCAGAGTCAAAGGGGCACTATTCACCGTGGTGACGAAAGGCATCAGGCGAATGCTCTCGGCCGGGATGCCCAGCAAGAGATGCATCATGGTGCTGTTGCCCGCCACGGTGGCTTTCACTATCTCTTTGGATTCGATCTTGGCCCGGCTACCGGCCCGCTCCAAAAGTTGGTTTATCGTCTTTAAGACCAGGTTCCGCATTTCTACGTCGCCGCTGTTTTTACTGGCGTAAATGATGCGCGAAATGACATCTTCTCCGCGAGCGATTTGGCCATTGTATTCGGCCGCCTGTATCTTCACCTCGCCGCTGATGAGGTCCACCAACCATAGGCTAACGGTGGTGGTACCGATGTCGATGGCCACGCCCCACAGTGGGCTTGGATCTGGCGTATACCCAGGCAGCAGGGCGATCAAGCGCGCCTCTGTTTGCCCATTCTGCCAGGATGGGATATCCACAATCGCTGTGACCTGCCAATCGCCCTCCCGCAAAACCCGGCCTAACCGCCGCAGCAAGGTCAAAGAGGCTCGTAAGGGTGGCATCTGGAATGGGCCGGCCTCGGGGTCCAGGGGGCTGTCCCCTTCCAGCTTCTTGCGCAGGGCTGTCTGCAGGCGACTCCAATCATCCGATTGATCGTCCATGCTGGGCTTTGACACGGTCAGATTGACGCGCCTGATCGATTGGTGCGAGAGATAATCATAACCGGTCGGCACAGTCACCTTGGCCGCCGTCCTGTCGGTGCTCAGCCGCCGTTCAACTTTTTCTTGTGGGGGCACGGCGACGGTCACATCCCCCTCAACTACTGCCTGGCAGGCCAAGGCGAAGCCCAGCTCAACATCCTTGGTTGATAAGCGTAGGGTGCTTCGCCGCCGGATTTGGCCATCCTGCACTTGAACCATGCAGCGGCCACAGCGCCCTTGCCCGCCGCACGGCTGGCTAATTTCCACCCCGGCCAACCGCGCCGCTTCGGTGAGCAGCGTCCCAGTCTGGACCGTAGTCCGATCGGAAACGATATCGAAGCTGACTGTATGTTCAGCCATGATTATTAGAATACGAACGGTAATGCCTGATCGGCGACAAGTGCCCTGTGACTGGGCATGTACCTGGAACGCCGGCCAGTCGCACCGATCCCTACTCGTTATTTAAGGACCTGCTTCATGAAAGCAGGCAAATCCACAGCCTCACGTGGGCCAACGCGAATCTCCCAATCCGGTAATTCCTCTTCCAATTCCCCGGATATCACGGCCACATGGCCGGGAATGACCATTCGCTTGTGATTGACTTTGCCCGTCACCTCAAAACGTTTCACATCTTTGGCTATGCGTTCGGCATCAAATTTGCCGGCCGCCCAGGCGGTAAGAACGCTCATGCCTTCCGCGTCACTCACCAACAACCAGGCCGGTAGGCCCGAACCTTCCACCTCGTTGGCCACGCTGAAATAGGTGATGCTGAAGTTCGTCGTCACCAATAGTGGGTCATCGGCCGTAGGATTGTTGAGCTCGTAAAGTCCCGGTTGGACTTGGATTGGTTTCTGTGGGTCGGTATAGATATTTTCACGCAAAACCAGGAGCGGGTACACTTTTTCGGGCGCGAAATGGTCCAGGACGATGAACCCAGCATATTTGGCGATAGCCTGGGCCGCAAGCATCGATTCTTCAGCTGGATCGCCCGCATCACCGGGAAAAACGATGATAGGGTAACCCAAGGAGCGCAAGTTTTTCTTCAGCGCCAGGCGCCGCAGTTGAGTCGCATAGGCTAGAGAAGTGCTGAAATCCCGAGCGCCGGGATCGATGACCAGATCTTCCACGCCTTGACCTTTGATCTTTTCCGTCAATTCGGCCAATCCTTCCAGGGAACCGGCCGTGACCGCTAAGGATGCGCCCTTCGCTTTCGCCAGCTCGGTCATCTCCTCCCAATTGTTATTATTAGCCCCATAGATCAGAGTTCCTTTTCCGTTCGTGGCCTCCAGGCCGGCAGCTATGACCTTGGGATCATCGGCGATGAGGAGCAACGGCCGTTGGCTAACCGACCGCGCCGCTTCCACAGCTTGGGCGAAGACAGCCGGATCGCCGGAAACGGACTCGACGGCGAAACCGTCCAGCGCCAATTCGATACCCACATAAACAACCTCGTAAGCATCGGCCAGGGCCAATTTCTCGCGAATCGTCTCGACCGCTTCGTCATCCCGGACCCGTATGAATAGGCCCGGCTTATAGAAAAATGTCTTCTCATGCCGGAACAAAACAGTTTCGTTACCGGCCTTAACCTCGTGCCCATTAGCCGACAAAGTCACCAAACGGATGGGAGGCGCCGCCGATTCGGATAACTTTTCCTTAGACTCATCACTAACGTGAGGGCATAAGGATAATTCAACCTGTTTTGCGGCCAATTTCATGGAAAAGGCCAGACAGGTTGGAAAACCGCAATCCTTGCAATTGGTCTGCGGCAACATTTTGTAAATTTGAATGCCAGATAGTGCCATCTTTTGTTCTCCATATTTGATAGATGGGCGCGCTTCGCCTAGCTATCAATACCCTTACGCTAACTCCGGAACAGTCATCAAGCTATTTATCGCTGCCTTGACCCGTCGCACGCTTTCCGGATGGCGTAACACCAGGATATCGGCGCCCGATTCAAGCAACGTGATAGCCGTTAGACTTTCCCAGTTAATGGCTCGAGCCATCCAATCTCCCCACTCATCAGGTACATCGTCGCCGACTTTCGACTCCTTGGTTTTCCAGGCCTCGAAGCCCGGCGTAACCAGCATGGGCAATTGGGTCATGGCGTCGCCTTGCAACGCTGCCAAGCGCAGGCGCTCCATGGCAGAATAGCCATATTCGATCCCATAACCAAGAGCGCCGGTCGTCGGATCCATAATCACCCGATCCAAGGGCATATTCATATCGCTGATTAAGATATTCAATTGTTTGGCTAGATTGACATCCATCGGTGTCCGGGCATTGACCAGGTGATCGTTGGCCATGGCCGAGGCCACAATGGTCCGGTAATTCTTGTCTTCACAGATACCAAGTAGAATCTTCTCACCCTTGGTCGCGTCGGCGACCGACACCAGCAAAGCATTGTCTAAATCTGCCTGACCCGGACCAAATACGATCAGCGGCAATCCGCTGGCGGCCAGGACAGCCTTTACCGTTGCCACGGCCGCCTCGGGGCTGGTTTCATTGCCTTCACTATCGGTCGGGCTCAGTGAGAGTTGAATCAGATCCGCGCCGGCATCTTCGGCCGCTTTGGCCCAGGCAGCGGGATCATCCACTACCTCGCCCCACATTTCCAGTAGCAAGGGCGACCAATCTTCTGGTCGTCGGTCCTTGATTTCCACCGCCACGGCCGGTCGGTGTTGCATCTCCGCTTCAAAATGCATGAAGGGCAGCGCTTTCTCACCGCCCACGGTGACGGTCCGCGTTCGTGTTCCTCCCTCCTCTGGCGTGGCCCCAATGGTCACCGTACGCACGGACCCGGGCCAACTATCTTTCACGAATTCAATCGGCATATCTTTCGCTCCTATACGGTCATAGACTCATCGTGTCATAGCTGCAAATCTAAGAAAAGGAAACTGTGACACGCCTGATCCGACCAACCTTTAGACAACAGACGAAATTTTCTTCACAAATTCACAAGATGATTGCTAATTCCTGGACATTTCTGTAAAACGATCTCATTCGCCGCTTCCACTGCGACTACGGGCCTCATCACGGCGCTTGATGAAGGTCTCCAAGGGCGATTCCCGGGCGGCCTTGATGCCCAGGTCACTCAGGTCCGCCGCATGCTCCGCCGCCAGGTGGCGTAGGAAATGGTCATAGGACAGCATGGCTGCCGGATATTCGATGCCGCCCGCATGGTGCATCATGAACAGGTTGCGCACGCCCTTATCCTGCATGATCTGCGCCGCCACTGCGAGCGGTATATCCGGCGGTATCTGGGGCACACCATCTTGCATCACCTCTTCCGCTACCAACGATTCATAGTCGCCGCCGGCATAAGCGCGTACCAAATCATCCTTGCTGACCACCCCAACGGCATGACCTTGATCATCCAGCACAACCGCTCCCTCAAGCTCTTTCTCCAGGAGCACCCGGGTTAGTTCGACGATTCGCGTATCCGTCGAACAGGTGAGTACGCCCACAGACATTAAGTCACGCACAAGCGTCGGGGATGCATTCCTATCTTCGGCCATATTTGTCGCTTACGAATCCGTAGATGATGGCCCGCGGTCTGTGATTAACAACTTAACTTTCAAGATGGATTGTGAATTGGGGTCGGCAATTGGCGCCTTTCCCAATTCACAATCCGACATCCATTATTAAAGTTAGAAAATGGGATCCATGATCAATGCCGGATGGTTATGTTCTTCCAACCAGGCCAACAACTCATCCACTGTTGTAGCATTTCTTTCATCGGCGATTCGCTCGACGAGATCGGGATCTCCTTCCCGTTCGGCAACGACCTGTAATTCGTCGGCCATCGATTCCTTCAGGTAGCTGCTCATCCAAATGACGCGTTTGAACCCGCCGTCGGATGAGATGAACTTCGGGCTTATCAGGTAATATTTACCGACGCCCATAACTCCCGGCGTTTGCAGGCCACCGCCCGCCACGCCAGCCAGGGTGCTAAAGGTCATGCCCGAAGGCGTCATGCTGGTATCTTCGCGGCTCACAATCATGACACCATTGGCTTCTGGGATCAGCATGACGATGCATTCGAAGCAGCCGCAAGCCGTCATCGGGTTTTCCATGATGGAATACATGGCCACTTCCTGAACTACATCGTGCGAGCCGATCTTGGCGTAATCGTTAGTACCTTCCCAATAACCTTTTGAGAAATCAATCGAACGTCCCAATTTAATCGGCTGGTTGGGACCGGTGGGATTGATGTTGAAGGAAGCCTTACAGTCCAGCCAATTGTAGGCGCCGCACAGGCCCAGGCGTTCAGGGCTGACGATGCAAACGTGGTTTGGCGCGAACGATTGGCAAAGGGTGCAGGAATAAAATTCGTCCACCGCCCCATCGGTCAGGTCGGCCAGCCGCCGGTTACGGAAAACGAATGCCTCGCGAGCTTCCTCCAATTGAGCCGGCAGAAGTTCAGGATCGGTGTAAATCGTCACCTGGACCTTGTCTACAATGGCGCCAAAGTCGCTATGGAAGCGAGCGTGCAAGATTTTGGCAAAGTGTTCCAGGTTAAAGCCCTTATCAACCGCCGCATCAGAAATGCGGATCCAGGCGATATCCCGCTGGCCAATATGTTGAATGCCGGAAGCGCCGTTGATGAAGTAGTGAATCTGGCGCTCCAAAACCGGCTCAAAATCAGCTTGCATTTGCCGGCCGGCCACGTCCACTACAATACCCAGGTCCATATGTCCTTGGGCCGGTATATCCTCGAAACCTGGCCCAATGACGTCGATTTTGCCGTCCACGACATCTTCCATGGGCATCATGCGCAGGAACTCGAAGGCTCGCGAATACTTGCCGCCGAACTCCACCCGCATGTTGGCCTTACGCACCACTTCGCCCTCGAAGGCCGAACCATACGGCACTGGCACGGGCACATCGGCTACCTGGACTTTCACGCCCCGGATTTCGATGCACTTTTGTACCAGGCGTTCCGCCTTTTCTAGATCATCGAGGCCGTCGATCTCGTTGAAAGGCATGCTGACCACGTGTTCGTAGGTCGTCACGCCGGTGGGCAAGATCTCCGGAATGACCGTGTCGGCGATGACCGGGAAGCCAAAGTTAATAGCCCCGGCCGCGGCCGCGTACTTTAAATCATCCACTTCACCCAGGGCCAGGACAAAAGCGAAGACCCGCTCCTTGTTATAGAGCAAGATATCGCGAGCCTGTCCGCCTTTCATACCGCCGAAGGTCAGCGCCGAGCGTACGGCGAAGCCCAAAGCATAGATGGCGCTGAGGGTATCGGTGCCGAAGGGCACTGTGTACGTATCGTAACCCAGTTCCACGCCTTCTTCGTTTAATTGGTGGATGATGCTGCGGCCGTTGACGTTGCCAGCCAGGAAGGTGAGGATATTACGGCGCTGAAGTTCGCGCACCAGCTTGACCGCCACTTCATTCGATTTAGCCGCGCCGACGATGGCCGCGAAGCCGGGCATCCGGCCGTCGACCAACTGGATTCCCCAGGATCGAAGCTGGATATCGTCGATGGGGCCATTGAGGTGGCCATCCATTCCGTTGCCGCCAGCGCCATTATCCGGGCTGGTGAAAGATGTGCCGCCGGCCAACTCAAAGCCCGGCATCGGTTCCGGTTGCAGATTATAAACAAAGCGGATGGCCTCGATGGTTTCGGCCGCGATGAGCGTGGCCATGCCGCTGTCCAATGTTTCGCCCAGGTAAGGCGTCCAATTGTGATCCGATGGTAAAGGATGTAGGAGCGAATGGGCATGAGCCATGGCCGTATTTAACTGGCCCAGTGTTTCCACTTTCTGACCGGTCATGCCAAAAATGAGCGGCAGATAGTAAGCCGTGTTCGGGAAAGCGACCGTCGTATCCGGCCCTTTCTCGGCCAAGGCTTTTTGAAGCATGGCCTCCGCTTCTGATACGAGAGCATTAGATCCGCGTATAGCGCGGGTTGCAATATACCGAGACATTTATTTACCTCCTCAGTCCGCGGCCACACCGTAGATCGCCTCGCGGCGCGCCGACAATGGCAACTCTTCAAGTTCTACCATGCGAGCATCACCACTACGGCCAAAGCGCTCGGGCTTATATTCAGATAAGCCTAGATCCGCGCGCTTCTTATCGATGTGTCCGAGTGTTTTCCGAATCATTTCATCTGGATCGGGGATGAACTCAAGTTTTCCGCCATAGATTTCTTCCCATCCCTGGCTAAGATAACGGGCCACTTCGTCGCTATCCGAGACTTTGTCCGGCATACCACTCACAGGAGAGGACCCGCCAAAGATGACGTAAGCGCCCGAAGCCACGCAGTAAGTGCCGATAGCCAAGGCTTTTTCGCTCATCCATTCGGGAGCCAGGCCCACAGCTGGAATCTGATCGATGTCATCGCCCAGGCCACCCTCTTCAACCATCTGGGTCAAGACGGTCAAAATTCGGGTATTGTCAACGCAGGAGCCCATGTGCAGGACCGGTGGAATGCCAACCGTCTCGCAGACTTCTTGTAAACCAGGGCCAACTTTTTCTAGACCGGCCTCGCCGAGCAAGAAACCCAACTTGGCGCTGGCGATAGCCCCACAGCCGGTTTCTACGACCAGGACATCCTTCTTGAGCAATTCTGCGGTCACGTAGGTGTGCAGGTAATCCTGTTTGCTCCTAGGATTGTTGCAGCCTACGATGGCCGCCACGCCCCGGATCCGGCCGGAGATGATGGCATCGTTCAACGGCCTGAAAGAGGCCCGGTAGCTGCCGCCCAACATATAGTTGATGTACTCATGGGAAAAGCCAGGGATCAACTTCTCGCGGATATTCGGGATCTTGGTCGTCCCTCGATTCTGATAATTATCGATGGCCGTGCGCAGTATATCTTTGGCCGTGGACAGCGCCCGTTCTTCGTGAAACTCGATATGGGTCGCGCCTTTGATCTTCACTTTGGGAGATGTGGTGATGATCTTGGTGTGGAATTTCTCGGCCAGTCCAACCAGGGCTTGCATGATACACTGTACGTCCACGACCATGGCCTCCACAGAGCCGGTCAAGATCGACAACTCCTGGTGCAGGAAATTGCCCGCGGCCGGGATACCCTGGCGCATCAAGATCTCATTTGCCGTGCAACAAATGCCCGAAAGATTAACGCCTTTCGCGCCGGCTTCCTTGGCATACTCGATGATTTCGGGATCTTGCGAGGCGGCCACGATCATCTGGCTCAACGTGGGTTCATGCCCGTGAACGACAACATTAACCATATCATCCTTGAGGACTCCCAGGTTGGCCTCGCCCAGGATTGGCGCCGGCGTGCCGAATAAGATATCGGAGACATCAGTCGCTATCATGCTGCCGCCCCAACCATCGGCCAGGGATGTACGAATAGCGTGACTCAAAAGATGCTCCGGATCTTGGTCGTCGCCGATATGGGTGCGGTGTAAGGCTTCCACGACTTCGCGGTCGACACCACGCGGGATAACGCCCTGCTCCGCCCATATTTTTTGCCGCTTCTCTGGGGCCCGTTTGGTGACGATGACCTCGCCTCGTTGTTGTCCGAATTGGGATATGTATAGATCAGCCAATTCGTCGGCGATTTCTTCCGGGACCCGACCTTCGATGGGAATGTCGTAATTGGCTGCCACGTTCCGCAGCTTAGCCACATCGCGAATGGTATATCCCTCGGTCTCGCCATTGGCCACAGCCTTCAATGTGAAGGCCATATCCCGGCCGTGATCGGAGTGAGCGGCCGAACCGGCGGCGATGGCCCGGACCAGGTTGCGGGCTTGAATGGTATCGATGGTCGCGCCGCAAACGCCCGTTTGGCCTTCTTTCGTCAGCCGGCAAGGGCCCATGCCACATAACTTGCAACACATCCCAGTCGATCCAATATTACATGGCGCTAAGTTATCGGCGCGAGTAAAGGCGGTCGAGATGCCCAACTCATCAGCATAAATGAGCATTTGTTGAGCCGCCGGATCAATGGTTTGCTCCTCAGGGGTGCGTTTTTTCTTAGCCATAATTTATCATCTCCTATTCTTCATCTGTGGTTGTTACCAGAGGGCCCATGCCTGGGCATGGCCACAGCGGCCGTCCGGCGAAGGGTGTTAGTTGGGCAAAGCTTATCGCCTCGCCGGTCTGCTCATAGGCGGCCGTATGGCGAAAGAAAGGTTTATCACCGTTCTGCCGGTCGCCTATCGCTCCCTTCTCCACAGGCATCGGCATTTCACCCAGATAACCTGCTTCGTCAAGAGCCTGCTCGAATGATTCGGGATCTGAAATTGTTTCATCGTATTGGATTTCGACGATCCTAAAACTGCTGCTGGCGTAAACATCTTCTACGCCCGGCAGCGTCACTAGGAGGCGTCGTACTTCCGTAACGTGATGATCTCCGTACATTGTCGGGAGATCGTAGGAAATTGTTTTCACGAAAGCTTCCTCCTACTAAGTGTTCCCCGGTTACCTCTTTTGAATACAATGCCTGAGATAACCACGAAACTTCGAGGAAATGAGGCGCTCGATATCCTTTTCATCAAAAGAGATACCCCATTTCATACAATACAGTCGACTCATCTAAAAAGGTCAATTCATCTCCCCACGCCGGCTAATAAAATCGCCTTTGCAGGGCCTATCGCTAATACGCCTATTACATCATCCATATGATCCTTCTTTGAAAGCACTATGGTCAAGTGACAATTACCTACTATTCCACATGACAGATGTCACAATATTTGTTATAGATACTTGGAAATGGACATTTTGGGCACTTTTTTGTCGTTTTTTCGTAAAATCTAACGATGGCATCAGTTTTAGAAAGGCTAAAACGTAAACCTGGACCCCGGCTCCAGACGGCGCTGGTGCTCTTGCTGTTGGCGATTCTAACCATTTTGATGACCTGGCCATTGGCCGGCCGTTTGGGCAGCCAGGTACCGGGACGGGACGGCGACGTATGGGTCCATCTTTGGACCTTTCGTTGGATAAAAGATGCCCTCCTTTCCGGCCAAAATCCTTACTATACGAATCTACTCTTCTACCCCAACGGTACGTTCCTCTATTCCCACAACATCGCCTGGGTCAATATCGCCATCTGGCTGCCGCTGCAAGCTCTAATTGGCGAAGGGGCAGCCTATTCCCTTCACTTCCTTCTTATCATCCTCTTCAACGGCTTTGCCGGTTATTTGTTGGTTCGCGAGTTAACCGGTTCGCCTCTGGCAGGATTCGTAGGTAGCCTGATCATCGCTTTCTGGCCTTACGCACTTTCCCATCAAGACCACCCCAATCTGATCTTTATCGCCTGGATCATTTTGGCCTTATTTTTTTTGAAGCGCTTTTTTGATCGCCAGCAGAAACGTGATTTGCTGCTGGCGGCCGTGTCTGTCGCCTTGATCGGTTTGACTCGCTGGCAACTTCTAATCATCGGCGGTTTTATCATTGGACTGTATATTTTGTATCGGCTGGCGGGCGACAAGTTTTATCGGACCCCCCGCTTTATTGCTCTGCTGACCTTGATATTTCTGCTGGCCCTCTTGATTATGATCCCCCTGTTGTTGCCCATTTTTATAGCTTTGACCGGTCAATCGGTGACCTCGGACTTGTTCCTCGAAGTCGCGCCTTTCTCAACCGATCTACTCTCTTACCTGACCCCTAGCCTGTACCATCCCCTCTGGGGAGAAACGGTATCAGACATCTATGCGAATTTTCCCGTTCACTCAACAGTGCCTTTTCTGGGCTATACGGCTCTCTTACTAGCCATAATCGGTATCTTCACCAAATGGCCCCGCTCCCGATTCTGGCTGGTCGCCGCTCTACTCTATATCCTATTAGCTCTCGGTCCTGCCCTCATCATCAACGGTCGCGACACTGGGCTTCCCCTGCCTATTTCACTGGTTGACGATACATTCATCATCCAGATGGTCAGGCGCCCTATCCGCTTCAACATCATCTTGAGCATACCGGTTGCGGTTATGGCTGGTTACGGCATTGTTTCACTACGCGAAAAAACGAAGAGTGTCTGGCAAGTG
>JAHEJP010000253.1 GCA_024638855.1 Chloroflexota bacterium | reverse complement strand
AGAGCGGATCGCGCTCTTTGAGCTAGGTCAAATCTATTTGGCCAGTGAAGAAGGTGTGCTGCCTGATGAATTAAGGCAGCTAGCCCTGGTTATGACCGGGCCCAGTAGTAATCCTTCATGGAGCGAGAAGGAATCGCCAAAAGCCATCGACTTCTTCGACCTAAAGGGAATTCTTGAGCATTTATTTAGAGCTTTGCACGTCCCAGATTTGATCGCCGAACCGGCCAATCATCCAACCTACCGGCCGGGCCGAACGGCCCGCTTACTGAGTGGCAAGCAGCAACTCGGCTGGTTAGGCGAGCTGCACCCACTCGTGGTTGAAGCATTTGAAATACAAGCTGACTCGCCGATCATCGCCGCGGAACTTGATTTGGAACTCATACTAACCTTAATCGAAGATGGCTTCCACGTCGATGTTGTCTCGGCTTACCCGGCCGTCCATGAAGATATCGCCCTAATTGTGGACCTAACGGTTCCTGCAGCCCAAGTTACCTCCTTAATTCAAGAAGCAGGTGGATTCCTACTTCAGGATGCGACTTTATTCGATGTTTACGAAGGCAAACCTATCCAGGCCGGCAAGAAGAGTCTAGCATACCATCTCACTTTTCAGGCGCCTAACAAGACCCTGACAGACAAAGTGGTGCGTAAGAATCGAGACCGAATTGTCAAACATCTAGAACGTAAACTCGGCGCGGTATTACGAGATGCCTAACTCTGAGGAAAAACAATGATCAGATCCCGTGGTAATCTATCGCTTTAACATAGATGTGAGGATCTGTCAAAAATTGTTTTTTCACTTTGCCTCGTTATACTTGCAGCTACTGAAAATGATGAATATGGCCGTGGTAAATGGCCATTAGAATATATAAATCTAGATCCTACAAATTTCTGCAATTTACCAAAAAATTAGGGAGGTGATGCCTATATCGCAAACGGTTTAATCTACTTGATACCGACCAATAACGATTGGGAGCCAAATGTCGAGCCATAGGGCACAAGATAATGATATTCGGAGGAGAATACGAATGTTAAAGAAAATGACGCTATTCATATCACTAATGTTGGTTCTTGGTTTGCTCCTGGTAGCTTGCGGCGGTGAAGAACCGACGGCAGTACCGACGGAAGCGCCGGCCGAACAACCAACCGAAGCACCGTCAGAAGAACCAACCGAGGAACCCATGGAAGAACCCACCGAAGAACCCATGGAAGAGCCGACCGAGGAACCCATGGAAGAACCGACTGAGGAACCCATGGAAGAAGCGGCCGAGGAACCCGAAGTTTCCATCACGATCTGGGCAGATGATACCAGAACGCCAATCTTGCAAGCCTTGGCCGAAGATTTCGAAGAAACCTACGGTGTGGCCTTAGTTGTTGAGCAGGTAATGGATATCAACGATCAGTTGCCTATCGCTGCACCGGCTGGTGAGGGGCCGGATATCTTCATTGGCCCGCACGACCGCCTCGGCGGTTGGGTCGATAGTGGCCTTGTCGCACCAATCGACTTAGGTGACAAGAGCGCTGACTTTGTTCAAGTCGGCCTGGATGCCTTCACCCTGGGTGGCGAATTGTACGGCATGCCTTACGCCATTGAGAATATGGCCCTCTTCCGTAACGCCGATTTGGTACCCAACGCACCCGAAACCTGGGATGAACTGCTGGCAGCCGGACAGGCTTTGCAAGAATCAGGTGATGTGACCTACGCCTTTGCCCTGGAGGATAATGGCTTCAAAGTTTACCCGATTCTGACATCCTTTGGTGGATATGTTTTTGGACGCAGTGAAGACGGCACCTGGCAGCCCGAAGATCTGGGTATTGACAGTGAAGGCATGATTGCCGCCGGTCAATGGATTGCCGATAATGTCGAGGCCGGCTTGATAAGCCCCAACGCCAATGATGGCGATACGGCCCAGACGCTGTTTGCCGAGGGCGAGACGCCTTTCCTCATGACCGGCCCCTGGGCGCTGAGCCAATTCCGTGAATCGGGTGTGAACTACGCCATCAGCCCCTTCCCCAGCGATGGCCAACCTTTCGCAGGCGTACAGGGCTTCATGATCAATGCCTTTAGCCCCAATGTGTTGCTGGCCCAGGCTTTGCTGACCGAGTTCGTGGCTACCGATGAGGTAATGTCCGAACTATATATTACCGGCGATCGTCCTTCGGCTTTCGCCCCAGTCTTGGCGGCAACTGACGATCCGGATCTGGTTGCCTTTGGCGAGGCAGGCGAAAATGCCGCCCTGATGCCAGCGATTCCCGAGATGGGCGCCGTCTGGGGTTCCTGGAATAACGCGGTCATCCTGACCATCACCGGCGAAGACACGCCTGAAAACGCCTTCGCTACGGCAGCCGGACAAATCCGCGAATTAGTCGGCGGCGCTACGGCCGGCATGGTCAATGTTCCTGGCTCCTACCAGGCCGCGGCCGGTTGCGAAGGTGACTGGGATCCCGCCTGTGAAGTGACTGCCATGGCTGAGGGCGATGATGGTCTTTGGACCTCTTCGCATGAATTACCGGCAGGTGACTACGAAGGCAAAGTAGCCTTAGACGGTACCTGGACCACCAACTATGGTGTTGATGGCGTGGCCGATGGCGACAACTACGCCTTCAGCCTGCCAGCCGATGGCACCGTTTCCTTTAGCTACGATCCTGAAACAAACATTCTGACAATCACAGTTGAGTAGTCTCAACTGAATATGGTAAGGAAGGCCGGGGAAATTCCTCGGCCTTCTTTACAAATGAAGCTACCGGTGATAGTTTCAGCCGTGATTGAGCGGCTGAACGTTCTTTAATCATAAGGGACTTGTTATGGATGCAACAGCACCGGTTCCCGAGCCAAAACGATCCTCAATAGGATCGATTACATTAGTTGGCATCGTTGTACGGCTGGTGATTTTGGCCTTGATCGACGGTTTTGCCATCTGGTTTATCCTCAACCTTCTTCAAGATCAGTCCATCATCTTGGCGGCAGCGGTTGTCGTGATCACTCTGTTCGCCAACGTCGTCATCCTGCGTAACGATGCTTTCCCCATTCGCTGGATGCTCGCTGGTTTAATCTTGATGACCATGTTCTCAGTTTATCCTATCTTGTTTACGGTGAATATTTCCCTGACCAACTTTGGTTTTGGCCATTTGGTGACCAAAGTGCAGGCCATCGATCAGATCGAAAATATCATGTATTTGCCAGAAGGAGCCGGCGAGTATACCTGGACGGCCTATCGGTCAGATAGCGGCAAATTCGCCGTATGGCTTCAAGGTCCGGAAGGAATCGCCCTATTGGCTTTGCCCGATCAGGAATTGGTGACCGTCAATCCAGGTGAGATGGGTGTCGGCGAGCTGGACGAAGATGGTATTCCCGAAAGCATTGAAGGATACGAACGCCTTAACCGCTTGACCGTAGTTCGCTACGTCAGTGAATTGGGCGAACTATCTTTCGGCCAGGGCGATCGTATTGCCCAAATCCAATCGCTTGACGGGGCGGCCGAATTGAAGCAGAAGTACATTTATAACGAAGAGGCCGATACCTTCACCGACCAGATAACGGGAAAAGTATTCTCACCAGTTGAAGGTCTGTTTACGGCGGCCGATGGTGAGCAGCTTAAGCCCGGCTATCGGATCTACGTGGGCCTGCAGAATTTCGCCGATTTCTTTGCCAGCCCGGCCGTCACGGGTCCACTGGTCCGGATTGTCAGCTGGAACTTCATCTTCGCTTTTCTTAGCGTGACTACCACCTTCTTTCTTGGGCTCGGCATCGCCCTGATCTTCAACGACCACAACCTGCCGGGTCGCAAAATAATCCTGACCTTGCTCTTGATCCCCTATACCATTCCCAGTTTAATCACCATCATGGTCTGGCGCGGCATGCTAAATCCGGAGTTCGGTATCATCAATCGCATCATGGAAGGTATGATCGGCTGGTCGCCGGCCTGGTTCACAGACCCCTATTGGGCCAAGGCGGCCATCTTGTTGGTGAATTTATGGCTAGGTTATCCCTACTTTATGTTGGTTTGCAGCGGCGCATTGCAGGCCATTCCGACCGATATCTATGGCGCGGCCGAGGTTGATGGAGCCAATATGTGGCAGCGCTTCTGGCGCATCACATTGCCCCTACTACTTGTCGCCGTTGGTCCTCTTTTGGTAGCCTCCTTCATATTTAACTTCAACAACTTCAACGTGATCTTCTTGTTCATCAAGGGAGGACCGCCCATAGCCGGCGCGGCTACGAATGCCGGGCACACGGATATCCTGATAAGTTACGTTTACAATCTGGCCTTTGCCGGCGGTCGTGGAGCCCAGTATGGTTTTGCGGCTGCTATAACGATGGTGGTCTTCATCTTCGTAGCCGTCATGACTTTGGTTCAGTTCCGATATACCAAGATGTGGGAAGAGGTAGGCGAGAATGTCTAGTCCAACTTTTCTACAATCACAACATCGCAGGCGGCAATTAGGTATCTTGGCCAAATACTTGATTGCCTTGGTTTTGATCGTCTTCTCGCTCTTTCCAGTCGTATGGATTGTGTCGGCTTCGATCAGTCCCGTAAATTCATTGGCTACCCAGACGCTCATTCCTGAAAATGCAAGCCTGGACAATTACAGGAAACTGCTGACAGAGAATGAGTTTTCAGATGTTTTTCCCTACACAAAATGGCTGCTAAACTCACTCAAGATCGCCTCGATCACAACCATAGTCTCGGTGTCGATCACAACATTGGCTGCCTATTCCTTCTCTCGCTTCCGTTTTCGTCAACGGGAAAATATGTTACGCAGCATTTTGCTCATTCAGGTCTTTCCCAGTTTGCTGGCGATGGTCGCCGTGTTCTTGCTCATCCAACAGCTTGGCGATGTTATCCCCGCCATCGGCCTAGATACGCACACAGGATTGATCCTGGTCTATTTGGGCGGAGCGATGGGCATCAACATCTGGTTGATGAAGGGTTATTTTGACTCCATACCCCGTGAAATCGACGAGTCAGCCATGGTCGATGGCGCCACTCACTGGCAAATATTCAGCCGCCTTTTGCTGCCTCTCATGCGGCCGATCATCATCGTCGTGGCTATCCTAACCTTCATCTTTGTCTACGGTGATTTCGTGATGGCCCGCATCTTATTGAAGACGACCGAGCAGTACCCGGTAACTGTAGGTTTGTGGCAGTTCACCAGTAACCAATTCGCCCAACAATGGGGCATCTTCGCTGCTGGCGCCCTCATCGCCGCCCTGCCGATTATGATCGTCTATATCCTCTTGCAGGATCAAATCGTCGGCGGCTTGACACAAGGTTCGGTGAAAGGTTAACCGGCGCTGTTGGTGATCGATTGGGTATATAAACACAAACATTCGCTTACCGGTTGGAGGTAATGACATAAGCTATCAATTGATTGTAGGGATCTTCGCCGCGATAGTGAAGCAGCCGTTGCTCAGTTGGAGAGATACCATAAATCCCAGGACGAAGTGACCATAGCCGAAGCTGTGGCTATCATAAAATCGGTTGATGGGAGAGACGAAGTGAAAATAATGGGCGACCCCAAGAAAAAGGCTCGACGGATTGGCGCCGTTGCCGGCTCTCTTTTGGGCATCCTCGGCGGTCCCGTTACCATGGCCGTCTTAGGCTTGGGGGGAGCCACGGTCGGTGACTTGATCGCCAAGCTGACCCACTCTGGCGTCTCAAGGAAGATGATTACCGCCATCGAAGATGGGCTCCAGCCCGGGAGCTCGGCCGTGATCGTAATCGTCGAACGAGCGGCCGGTCAATTGATCGTTAACGACCTCAAGGAATCCAGCGCCAAAGTCATCAGCGAGATGGTTGAATCGGATGTCATCGAAGGAAAATACCTGATTTCTCCCAGTGGGGGCATTTCCGAGACCCAGTAGCTTGTAGCCGGTTTCTAGCCAACAGCTTGTCTTGTCGACCTGCTCAGCCTTTTATGCCTCCTCTGCCATTCATTTGCACAAGGTTTCCAGAATGCACTCTGCAAATTCCCACTAGTAAAATAAAAAAGTCATGATTAATTTTACTAAAACAGCCCGCCTTGTTGTATTGCTGATCCTACCCATGTTCACCGTTGCCTGCGGCAGTAACTTGGTAGAAGAAGATCGCGCTGCGAGCAAAGCGCTAATTGTCTCGGAAGCGACGACGATCATTAGGCCAGAAGAGTCGTCGAAACCAGAGAATACGCCGCTGCCAACCGACACGGCCGGCAGCGATCCGTCCGACCGACCAAGCGAGTCAATGGAAACAACTGAGGAATCTTTCGAGATGCCCTGCTGGAACAAGGCCGTGTTTTATGAAGTTTTCGTCCGCAGCTTCCAAGACAGCGACGGGGACGGCGTGGGCGATCTGAGCGGCTTAATTGAACGTCTGGATTACTTGAATGATGGCGATCCGATTACTAACGACGATTTAGGCGTCACCGGCCTCTGGTTGATGCCCATCATGGAGTCGCCTAGCTATCATGGTTACGATGTCGTGGATTATTTTCATGTCGACGAAGAATATGGCACCGAGGAAGATTTCCGGCGGCTGGTAGAGGAAGCTCATGCCCGGGATATGAAAGTTGTCATCGATTTAGTGCTCAATCACACCGGCCGAGGCCATCCCTGGTTTCAAGAAGCCTTAGACCCCGATTCGGAAAAACGGGACTGGTACGTCTGGGAAGAGCAAAATCCTGGCTATCACGGACCTTCAGGACAAAAAGTCTGGTATGAGACCCAGGATGGCTACTACTATAGCGCTTTCTGGGAAGGAATGCCCGATCTCAATCTTGAGAACCCGGAAGTAACCGAAGCTATGCATGAGGCGGCTCGTTTTTGGCTCGAAGATATGGGCGCTGACGGCTTCCGGCTTGATGCCATTAAACATCTAGTAGAAGACGGCCGGATCCAGGAAAATACTGCAGCCACCCACGATTGGCTGGCTGATTTTTATACATTTTACAAAGAAGTAGATCCGGACGCTTTTGCGGTAGGCGAAGCCTGGACCGGGACCCAACAAATTATCGGCTACACCGGAGATGAAGTCGATATCGCTTTTCAATTCGATCTAGCGCAGGACATCGTCAATAGCAGTCGGGAAGGTATCGGCAGCCTGGTTAAGAAGGAACAGGCCGAGGTGGTCGCTTCTTTCCCACCAGGTCAATATGCAACTTTCATCACCAATCATGATCAGGATCGAGTGATGTCCCAACTGCGAGGTGACGAAGATGCGGCGAAAATCGCGGCTTCAATCCTGTTAACCTCGCCAGGGGTGCCCTTCATCTATTATGGTGAAGAAATCGGTTTGGTGGGCGCCAAGCCAGATGAGGATATTCGCCGGCCGATGCAATGGTCGGCCGATGACCCGGGAGCCGGTTTCACCGACGGCACACCCTGGAGAGCACCCCATGAGGATTTCCTGGAAAGAAATGTGGCTGCTCAAGAGGCCAACCCGGACTCCTTGCTCAATCATTACCGAACTCTGATCCATTTGCGGAATGAGCATGATTCCTTGCAGCTGGGCGATTGGACTCTTGTCGATGCCAAACCCGGTCGCCTCTACGCTTACATACGCCATATTGATGACCAAAACATTCTTGTCCTGATGAATCCAAGCAGGAAAATCGTTAGCGATTATTCCTTAGAATTAACGACAGGCCCTCTTGAGGAGTTAGGTGAAATAAGCCTGCTGATGGGGGAAGGCAGACTAACGGCGCCGTTGTTGAACGGGCAAGGTGGTTTTGAGAATTATGCGCCCCTGGAGAGTCTGGCGCCCCAAAGCACCTATATCATTCAATTGAGCCCTTAAGTGCA
>JAHEJP010000252.1 GCA_024638855.1 Chloroflexota bacterium | reverse complement strand
ATTGTTAGAACAAGTGAAAGTTGCCAAAGCTAAAAGAGGGAAAGCAGATCTACAATCTCTCTATAATGATTCCGATCTTTGGCATGTCGAGTGAGCAAAGTTGTACCGAAGCCTACTGCCAATATGAAGAAAACGATCCTTGACAATCGAACTGGCTTGAAGAAAATTCTCAACGATTTTTCAATCGTTGTAGCGACTGTCAATGGAACTGGCAGCCAAACATCCAACCTCTCGTTATTAAAAGCTATGTTTAAGATGGGCCTTCCGGTAAACGGCAAGAATATTTTTCCATCAAATATTCAAGGTTTACCTACCTGGTACCACATCAGGGTGAGCTTCGAGAATTTTGTCGCCTTTCGAGGGCAATCCGAGATCCTGGTTGCCTTTAACCAGTCAACAGTCAAAGATGATATTGCCTTGCTACCTGCAGGCGGGGTTTGTATTTACCCAACAGATGGGCGAGATATTGACTTGCGTGACGACGTCTACAATTATGGCCTGCCGGTTAGGCACTTCTTAAACGAGACCGGAACTAGTGGCAGATTAAAAGACTATATTGTTAATATGGTTTATGTTGGCGCGTTAGCCAAGCTGCTAAATATTGATTTAGATCTTATTGGCGAAGCTCTGATACATCATTTTGGCGGCCGTCAAAATCTTATCGACCCCAATATGGCCGTTATTAACATTGCCTATGAATGGGTGGAACAGAACATAGAGAAAGAAGACCCCTATTCGGTTGAACCTTTAGATCTAACGGCTGGACAAGTTTTGATAACCGGCAATGAGGCAGCTGCCTTAGGTGCAGTTTATGGCGGCGTTACTCTAACTGCCTGGTACCCAATCACGCCTTCAACCAGCTTGATTGATGCCCTAAATGATTTTCTACCCCGCTTACGTACGGATCCCGAGACAGGCCTGGCTACCTACGTCACCATTCAAGCAGAAGATGAATTGGCGGCGGCTGGGATGATTATGGGAGCCGGTTGGGCAGGAGCCAGAGCTATGACGGCAACATCTGGACCTGGTATCTCGCTCATGAGTGAATTCGTCGGCCTGGGCTACTTTTCCGAAATTCCAGCCGTCATCTGGGATATCCAACGAGTTGGGCCCAGCACAGGATTGCCTACGCGAACATCGCAAGGCGATGTGCTATTTGCGTACTATTTAGGCCACGGTGACACAAAGAACATTCTTCTCTTTCCGGCCACAGTGAATGAGTGTTTTGAATTTGGGGTTTTGGCTTTTGATCTGGCTGAGGAATTGCAAACTCCTATCATAGTCATGAGCGATCTCGATCTGGGGATGAACACTTGGATGACACCTCAATTTGAGTATCCAGAAGAACCCCTTAAACGCGGAAAGATTTTAACAGCTGAAGAAGTGGAGGCACAGGGTTTTTACCGCTACGTCGATGTAGATGGCGATGGAATAACCTATCGCACACTACCTGGAAATGAACATCCAAAAGCAGCCTATTTTAATCGGGGCACCGGACACAATCGGTATGGTGTTTATAGCGAAAAGTCTGCTGATTGGGAAGAGAATATGGAGCGGTTAAAACGAAAATTTCGAACTGCCCGGACGCTATTACCGGCTCCAATCTGGGAAACAGAAGCAAGTATCAAGATCGGCATCATTTCCTACGGCTCTACTCTTCCCGCTATAGAAGAGGCTCGATCAAGACTTCACTCTCGCGGACTTCATACAAATGCCTTGCGCTTGCGAGCGTTGCCGATCAATGACGAAGTACACCAGTTCATCGAGGTCCACGAACGCTTGTACGTTGTCGAATTGAATAGAGATGGGCAGATGCATCAAATATTGACCACTGAAAATCCTGACATGGCATCCCGGTTAATATCTTTGGCCCATCTTGACGGTTTACCGTTGACGGCCGATTGGCTAGTTAATCAGCTTCTAGAGAAGGAACAAGTTTTGTCCTCTATGAGGAGTGATTTAAATGGGAACCCGAACTAGAGATAGAGTAAATGCGATTGGATTAGCCCAGACTGATTACAAAGGTCTACCATCGTCCCTGTGCCAGGGCTGTGGGCATAATTCAATTTCAAGCCAAATCATTGCAGTCGCATACGAATTAAACATTAAACCCAATGAGATTATTCGGCTGAGCGGCATTGGTTGTTCTAGCAAGTCGCCGGCATATTTCTTAGGTCGATCTCATGGCTTTAATTCGCTTCACGGCCGGATGCCGGCAGTGGGTACGGGTGCGTTATTGGCCAATCATAGCCTGCATGCGATTGGCGTAAGCGGCGATGGCGATACAGCGAGTATCGGTATGGGCCAGTTTAAACATCTTATAAGACGCAATGTTCGTATGGTCTATATCGTCGAAAATAACGGAGTATATGGGCTGACAAAGGGTCAATTTTCCGCGACAGCCGATGAGGGTCAAGAACTGAAGTATGCGGGCAGGAACCCATTCCCACCAGAGGATTTATGCCTTGAGGCCATAGCTTCTGGCTGTGGGTTCGTCGCTCGGGTGTTTTCTGGGGATCCCAAACTCGTACGTGAACTATTGAAAGCTGCCCTCAGTCATCGAGGGACGGCCATGCTTGATATCATTAGCCCATGCGTAACATTTAACAATCGCGATACATCTACAAAGAGTTATTCATGGGGTAAAAAGCACGCAGAACATTTGTTAGATTTTCACTTCTTACCCAAAGATTTTGCACCCTTGGCAGATGAGATAATGGTGGATGATTTTGGACCTGGTGGGGAGAAGCTGGTTCGGCTGCATGATGGCTCATATATCCAGCTGCGCAAGTTGGAAGAAGAATACGACCCAACCGATAAGCTCAATGCCATGGAACGCCTAGAAGTAGCTCGCCAAAATAACGAATTCATAACCGGTTTAATCTATTTCAACCCGGACCGGCCGTCGATGGCCGAAGTCAGCAACCTTCCAGACACGCCTCTCGTCGAATTACCAGATGATAAACTCCGCCCACCGCCAGATTCACTTGCGGCCATTATGGACTCATTGAGCTGATACCCTTCTTGACTGTCAAAAAACCAATGTTTCATAAGGTTGTTCGCTGATTGACATGATGTCGTTGGGTTTCATTCGTCTGTATGGTCTCGTTATGAAACCCTGATCATAGATGCTATAATCTTTCACTTCTGTCGAGTGCACTGTTCGTAGTGAATAATCTTCTGAAGTGATGACTCCCATTCCTTCTACCAAATCGCCGGGAAGCCAATCCAAAACTTGGAAATCCAGAATATTGGTCTTGGCGATCTACTTCGCTCTAGCTATTGTCATGACCTGGCCATTAGTTGCCACCTTGGGCGAGCGAATTCCGACCGGCTCCGGTAGCGACGTTTGGGCCGGCTTGTGGGCTCATTGGTGGGTAAAAAAATCCCTCCTCGAAGGAATCAGCCCGTTTTTTACCAATTTACTTTACTTTCCCGAAGGCGTTTCCTTGGCCACTTACAACATCCCTTGGGTGAATATTGCCCTCTGGATTCCATTCCAAGCCATCATTGGAAATTACGCCGCTTATAGCCTTCTTTTCATTGTTATCTTCGCCTTCAACTGTTTTGCCATGTATCTCCTTGTTATGGATTGGCACGACTCAATACCAGCAGCATTCATAGCGGGTTTAATTTATGGATTCTTCCCAAATGTGTTATCCCGCAGCGGTCATGTCAACTGGATATTCATTTCCTGGTTGCCCCTTGCTCTGCTGTTTCTTAAGCGAACCGTGCGACATGGGCGCGTTCTAGACGCCATTGTAACCGGTATCTTCATCGCCCTGATTGGTTTAACCCTTTGGCATCAATTAATTTTTGGTTTCATAGTTTTCGTGATCTACATCCTATACCTCTTCGTCGTAGATCGTTCTAGCTTTTCGCGCCGTATCATGGTGTTGCTCTTCCTTAGTGGTGTGATTGCCGTGCTCCTCATGATTCCATTAGCCTGGCCGGTTTTACAAGAATTATTCACCACAGGAAATCGTCAGGATTATTTAGCGAGTGTTGCCCGTGTGGGCAGTACCAATTTGATGGCCTATATTGTCCCTAATTCGAACTTGACGCTTTGGAGCAAGATAGCACCCTTTTTACCTGGACAGTTACTTACATCAACAAATCGAATTGAATTCGTTGGCTTTGGTGTTCTAGCATTGGCAACAATCGGTGCAGTCAGCAACCCGAAAAAAGCCTGGCCCTGGCTGCTAATAATCTTGATCCTCGTGCTATTTGCTTTGGGACCTGTATTGCAGATTGGATCAGTCCAGCTGGATCAGATTCCAATGCCTTATCGATTTTTTCAAGACTTTTTCTTGATTCGTATGCTCCGCAATGCACAAAGATTTAACATTCTACTGAGTTTACCCTTGTCATTACTAGCCGCCTTGGGCATCCTTAGATTACAGCGATATCATTTCCCCGCGAGACAGCCCATTGTTTTCACCCTTATACTAAGCATTCTGGTTCTTGCGGAGTATGGGCAGATTCCTTACCCAACCGCAGATACAGCCACACCCACTTGGTATGAACAGTTAATCTCGGAGCAAGATCAATTCGCGATCTTGGGCTTACCTATGCAGCCAGGCGGTGCGGATAAGAACTTCATGCATTATCAGATGACCCATAGTAAAGCTCTTGTCGGTGGTCACGTATCGCGTTTAAGTCCTGATGCCTACAAGTTCATCGAGAAGTCGGAGATCTTATCAAGCTTACAACGCGACAATTCTTTCGGCGCCTCGAATGTTAATGTGAGCCATCAATTGAATCATTTATCAATATCCGGGATCAAATACATCGTTCTACACAAACAATATGAAACGGATGACAAAATTGAAGAATGGCGAGACTGGCTCACCGTTGACCCGTACTATGAAGATGACGAGCTCGTAGTTTATCGAACAAATCCGATCATTGGTTTAGATTTCGAAATATTGCAGCCCCTCACCGAGGAGATTGGTCTGATTGGAGCCAGTTATTGGCCCGAGCAGGTTGACCAGACTGGAATAATGAGATTGGTTCTTCGATGGGGAACCAAACAGGAACCGGTTGACGATTACAAAGCTTGCATCGAATTCCTAAATGCAGATGGTGAAGTCGCGCAGACAGATTGCAATGCCATACCAGAGGAATGGCCAACGACAGAATGGCGCGAAAGTGAAGTTGTTCGTACGGAACATCATCTACGGTTAGATCCTTCGCTGGAGCCCGGAACTTACTGGCTAGAATTGAAATTGATGAACAAAGACGAAGTAGTAGGTGAATCGCAAACGCTTGGCGAGATAGAATTTGGCGGAACTTCAAGAATATACGAAACTGAGGTTGACCCAACACCTATTGGTGCGAACTGGACAGATATAATTAGCCTTATAGAATTTGATACAGATCAGAGTGGTGGATTCATCCAGTTGGCACTTAAATGGCAGGCAGTCAACAATATCGACAAATCGTATAAGTATTTCGTCCATCTCACAGACCTTGTCTCAGGCCAAGTGGTTGCTCAGGTGGATGGCATACCTCGCAGCTGGACATATCCAACTAATCTATGGGTTGAGGGTGAAATCGTCGATGATTCGATTGAGTTACCTCTGTATGAATTGGATTCAGGAATATACCGGTTACAGATTGGATTTTATGATGAAGAGAGTGGCGAGCGATTATCTGCTAGGTCAGCAAGCGGCCAACCATACGCTGATGACAATGTTATATTGATAGATTTTGAGCTGCGATAATATAGACAATCGAGCGGGGTATTTCGACATCAACCATTTGCCAGGTTTTTTCAAAGATTATGGCGTCAAGTTCCCACTAGATCAGCGATAATGTCTAAAGCAATATTGGTAACGCACATCTTGATTCCTACTCGTGATTCCCCTCTTCACATGTCGACATCCTGACAGGTTACCGCCTAAATTGCTCTACTCAACGAGATAAATGGGAGCTATTTTCAAACACATTAGATGATAAGTAAAATCTGCAGATATGACTAAGTTGATTCGCTTGATTCAAGCATCGACGAGCCGCTTCCAAGGAAAAAGATCCAAAATTTGGATACTACTGCTTTATGTTGCCTTGTCAGTTGTCATGACTTGGCCTTTGATAATCACCTTGGGCGAACGTATACCGGTTGGTTATAGTGGTGATGCCTGGTCTCACCTATGGACCCACTCTTGGGTAAAACAATCATTGGCTGGCGGCAACAATCTTTTCTTTACCGACCTGATTTATTTTCCATCAGGCATCTCGCTGGCCACGCATAACATCCCCTGGGTGAATATTGCTCTCTGGCTACCGTTGCAAGCCATTATTGGAACCTATGCCGCTTATAGCCTTCTCTACATCGCCTTGTTTGCATTTAACAGCTTTGCAATGTACCTCTTTGTATTAGATTGGTATAAATCGATTCCTGCTGCAATCATTGCCGGTATTATTTACGGTTTCTTTCCCTACGTTGTATCCCGCAGCGGTCAACCCAATTGGATTATGGTTGCCTGGTTACCTCTTGCATTGCTCTTCTTAAAGAGGACAGTAGAAGGCGGTCGTATTCGAGACGCAGTCATCAGTGGTGCATTAATTGCCCTGATCGGTATCAGTAGATGGCATCTTTTGATTCTGAGTTCCATCCCTATTGCCATATATCTGGTATTCCTTTACTCGAAATATCGTTCCAGTTTCAGCCGTCGTACATTGATTCTGCTTGCGATATGTGCAACAGTCGCGCTGCTGTTGATGATCCCGTTTGCCTGGCCATTTGTAAAGGAACTGTTCATTGACGGCAATGTTGAGACTGATCTCGTCAGTGTTACAAAAGTGAAAAGCACGAATCTATTGGCCTACTTTGTCCCCAATGGAAACATGACCATTGGGCAGATATTATTTACTCACTTGCCTTACCACATGCGTTTCTCAACCAACCGCATTGAATTTGTTGGGATCATTGTTCTCGCGCTGGCAGCAATCGGTTCAGTCGCTAACTGGAAAAAAGCCTGGCCCTGGCTGTTAATATTGTCAATCTTGGTTCTGTTCGCTATGGGACCCGTGTTAAAAGTAGGCACCTTGCAGCTAACATTGATTCCAATGCCATACCGTTTCCTAGAAAATTTCCTTCTCCTCCGAGTATTGCGACATGCATCGAGATTTAATATTCTTGTTGGTTTTCCCCTTGCGATGTTGGCTGCCTTGGGGGTGCTGAAGTTACAGCAAACTCGATTCGGTAGCAAACATTCTTTTTTATTGACCATTACACTTGGCTTTCTGATATTAACGGAGTACATGCAGATCCCATACCTGTCTGAAGCAGTATCCATTCCGAGTTGGTACGAGCAGCTGGCACAGGAGCAAGAAGAGTTCGCTATCTTGGATCTGCCGATGCATCCCGGAGGCAGAGATAAGCAGTACATGCATTACCAGATGACACATGGAAAACCACTTGTCAGTGGTCATGTTTCTCGTTTTACAAAAGATGCGTTGGCTTTCATCGAGGATTCATCGATATTGTCGGGCATTCGTCAGGATAATGCGTTTGGTGCATCAAATATCGACGTGAGTCATCAATTGAACGGGCTGGCCGATTCAGGAGTAAAATACATTATCCTGCACAAGCAATTTGTAACCGAAAGCAAGATTGAAGAATGGAAAGATTGGTTAACAGGAGGGCCCTATTATGAGGATGATGACCTCGTTGTTTACCGAACAGATCTTTTCCAAGATGGTCAGCTCAAATTTGAGCATAAGCTTACGGAAGATATTGGACTAATTGAAGTCGATTACTGGCCCGAACAAATAGAAC
>JAHEJP010000563.1:10194-27449 GCA_024638855.1 Chloroflexota bacterium | reverse complement strand
ACAATTCTGAAAACCAAAGCCCGTCCACAGCAAGCCGGATGATGTTTGCCTTTACTGGGTCGATCCCGTCTTGCTCTATGATAGTTTGCCTAATTTCATAACTCTGACGAGAAGGATCGAGCAGATCAGGATTGTGTAGAACGGCCGCTATCAAGCCGGCACCGAGCTCAAGATGAGTAGACGTAAAAGTTGCCTTAATTAGCGCCCTTAACCACCTTCCCTGGTTCGTCCCGAAATCGTCTTTTTCGTACTCGTCCCTGATTCTTTCTGTGAACTCTTGGTTCATTCGCTCGATCATGCTCTGGACTAAAGCATCTTTGCTAGGGAAGTGGTAAAGCAGACCCCCCTTGCTCACCCCTGCCTCTTTTGCAACTGCTTCGAGTGTCATTTGAGAGGCGCCTTTTTCAAGAACCACGATAGCGGCCGCTGAGAGTATTGTGTCACGAGTGGAATCAGATGATCGTTTATCATTCATACTTTTTATCCATTCGGTTCGGTTTAAGTATACCGTCTGGACGGTATATATAAACTATACCATTTGGACGGTGCGGTTGTCAAGAGGAATCTGTAAATCTACAACTATTGTCTGCTGCTAAGAGATTATGCGGTGCTTCTCATATGAACGATAGTAGGCACCAGCGCATATCTGGTACGTGTTCCTTGAACTCGTCATCGATCTGGAACCCGTATTCCTGCTGTCACTTCACCAGGTATGGAAGGGGTAAATCATCACCCAGGCGGGTAGTTCTTAACAGGGTTGACAAAATAGTTTATATCCTTATAATAAGGATATAAACTAAAAAGGTTATAGATATTATGGGTGATTTAGCGCCAATCGATTATTACGACGAGATCCCGCAAGCCTCGTTGGGGGAAACTTTTAAACTCATCGAGCAAACAGCAAAAAACCTGAAGCGTATTCAGCGCCAGACAGTTCATTTAGTTGGCCTCACGCCGCCACAATACAGTGTATTGCATCTACTTTGGGAACAGGACGAGCGCCCCTTCAAGGATTTTGCGGACGCGTTACTATGCACTCGCGCAACTATCACCGGCATCATTGATACGTTGGAAGGAAAAGGATTTGTTACGCGCAAACCTAATCCTGCTGACAGACGGAGCCTTCTGGCCACATTAACTGATGAGGGACGGGAGCTGCAATACAGCACACCCTCCCTGGACAGAGTCTATGACAAATGTTGCTCTGGGCTCACGCCCCTCGAGTTCCGGCAGTTGGGCTGGCTGCTCAACAAGTTGAATGAATCTCTAATTTTCGAGGAGGTCCCCATTATCCAATAGCTTACGCGCTCACCGCCGTGAATGAAAATAGTGATTATGAGGCGGCCGACATATTTTTTTGAAGGAGTGAACGAATGACAAAGGAAGTGTTTGTGAACTCAGAACAACCCTCAGAACGCCTTTCCCGGAAAGCAATTGGCATCATCCTCATCCATGCTATTGTTGGCTGGGCTCTCTGCGCCGCAGCCATGGGGATAAGCATGGCAACGACAACCATCGAGAACGCCCTCATCATCCACGCCATCGCCGCGCCGATCATCTTTACTGGTGTTTCTTTGGTCTACTTCAACAGGTTCAATTACACCACGCCATTGAGGACGGCCTTGATTTTTGTGAGTTTCGTGATCTTGCTGGATTTCTTCGTTGTTTCCATGGTGGTGCTTGGAAACTTCGATATGTTTGCCAGTTTGCTTGGCACCTGGATTCCATTTACGTTGATATTTTTTTCAACGTATTTGACCGGGTTGTATACGCTGAAAAACCGCAATTTTAGAAGAGCCGTTTAGCGTTATTGTGGAAGGATACATTCGCGTCCGCGGGCCATAAGGGAGCCTTGAGTAACTGGCTTCTGAAAATGGAGGACGCGGCAATGGATAGCAGTGCAGCAAACATAGAAAGGATGCTGCGATCACTCTTCTAAGAATAGCAAAATCAGTTGACAAGCGTAAAGGGCCAACCAGGTGCCAATGCCCTGCTTGACGGCACGCCGCAGCCCAGTACGCCGAGGACCGATGACTCTGGCCGGGCCAGTCGGTGGGCGGCAACGGCCGTGGCTGCGGCCGTGCGCATGGCTGTGATCCAGACGCAATCCATGACCGACAGGGGAAGGCCGGTATCGGGGTCGTTAAGGATGAGCAGGCCAGTGATGTAGGGTAAGCCCCTTTAATAGTTCTCAGGGTAGCCGCTCACCCACTTGACGCCGGTCGAGTTCATGGCTGGGATGTAGGCCGGCATGGCGTGGATAAAATTGTCTTCCTCGCCAGGGTGGATGCCGGGCTTGGGCGGCATTTCCACCCGGCCTAGACCTTTCTCCTTGAAGGCGGCCTCCAACAGTGGTTGGGGGTAGGCGCTACCAGCAAGAAAAGGTGTTTTTTCGTCGCCGCGTACGATATGCGGCGGCTCAGTAGATTTTCTTTTGCTCGTTGAGCATCGCTACGAATTTATCAATTCGCCTGGCTCGCGTCTCCGGCCGTTTCGCATCCTGAATTCGATAAAGAATCGCGTACCGGTTCCTGCTATCCAGTTTAGCAAAGAACGCTTCCGCTGTTGGATTCTCGGCCAGCTTTTTCTGAAGATCATCAGGCACGGCAGCGGTGCTCTGGGGACTGTAGGCTGCTTCCCAGCGGCCGTCTTGCCGGGCTCGTTCAACTTCTCGTTGTCCGGTAGCTTTCATCTTGCCCTGCTCGATGAGCTCGGTTGCCCTCTCGCGGTTTCTCTTTGACCACTTGCTCCGTGCGCGACGCGGCGTGAAGCGCTGTAACCAGTATTGCTCATCATATGAGGCCTTCTGACTGTCAATCCAACCATAACAAAGCGCGCTGTCGACCGCTTCGGCATAAGTAACTGAGTTGATAGCTGAACCTTTCTTGGCGAGCTTGAGCCAAAGACCGGCGGCATCTTCATGATTATCTTCGAGCCACGCTGCCCAGTCCTCCTGTGACTTAAAGAGAACGACCGGCATCTCTGCTTTGATTTCATAGGTCATGAGATTTGCTTCTCCAGTAGATTTGTCGAGTTAGGCCGAATTTGCCCATCGCCTCACCATCGATGCGGCCGCCGCCTTCTTTTATTTCTTCTTATTCTCTTTTGCTTGCGCTCTGTCCAAATTTTCCTTTACTCGAAAGCTCACGATTTCGCCGATTAGGTCATACGGAATGGGTTGATTTAACGGAAATCTTACCGAACCTTTTGCCCCTGCGTAAGCGGAAAGTTCATCTTTGAATTTCTCTATCCCTGATGGTGTTGGATAAAAGCCAATGTGCTTTTTATATCCGGCAAAATGCACCAGGTTGCCTTTTAGTTTGAACGTCGGTATTCCATAATTAATGGTCTCTTCCGCATCAGGTGCCGCATTTTTAATCGTCAGCCTTATCTTCTCCAATATCTCTTGAACATCTTCTGGAAAAGTTGAGATATAGTCATCTATGTTTTGGGGCGTTGTTTGATTGGTTGCCACGATACTCCTACCATAAAATAGACGTCGTCGCTACATAATCCGCTGGCCCAATAGCGAGTTTACCAGTTCAATAGCCAATTCGGCCGTCGTGTTTCCCAGATCCAGTATGGGGTTAATTTCAACCACATCGAGCGAACGTACGCGCCCACTGTCGCCCAATATCTCCATCAACAAATGGGCCTCTCGGTAAGTAAGACCGCCAGGAACCGGTGTGCCAACACCTGGAGCCTCGCTTGGATCGAGTCCATCCATATCCAGGCTAACATGTATCCGTTCGACAGCGCGGAGGCAATCTAAGGCCTGACGGGCGACGGTAGCCATGCCCAGCTCGTCGACAGCGCGCATGGTAAAGACGTTGATGCCGCTCTGAGCAAGTCGCTGGCGTGTTGAAATCCCCATGTGCATCAACCCATATCAGACCTGTGGTCCCGGCTTGGGCGGAGGCAGCGACGGTGCCAATGCTGATGTTATGATCGCCGCCCAGAAAAATGGCTGTCTCGTTTCTTAAACTGCATTCACGGGCGATTGTGAAAATGTTTTGGCAGGCCTTGGCTACGGATCTAAGTCGTCGCGCCTTTCCTTCCGCTACTTCTTCTTCGGGATTGGGTACACTTACGTTTCCTTCATCGAAGACTGTGTGCCCAAGTTGGCCCAATCTAGCCTGCAGGCCGGTATAGCGGACGGCACTTGGGCCCATGTCGACGCCGCAGCGATTCTGGCCCAGGTCCATGGGCACGCCAATTATCCTCACGACTCTTTTCATTGTCGCCACTCCATTTGGCGGCTTACATTAACACGCTTTTGGCTCACTTGCCATGTTCTTGATCGACAAGAGGCATCAAGTTTGTTATCGTAATAAGTGAAAAGTCTCTCTTAGATTTTGATCGCAACTGTCTAAAATAATTTGAAGATGGACAGCGTACCATTCGATCTAGCAGCGGAGAGGAACGGCTGATTATGGCGATTACCGTCAAGCAGGCTTTGGGTATCGGTGGGCTGCGAAAGGGGCGGTTACTGGCTGGGGGCCAGCACCTGGACCGAGTGATTCACCATGTCAACATTCTGGAAGCGCCTTGGGAGCCGTTTTGGGCAACGAAAGACCACCTATTCTTGACCAGTTTCTACGCCCTACGTGATAACACCCCTTTGCAGGTAAAGAACATCAAAGCACTGGCCGAGAATGGTTGTGCAGCCCTGGTATTCCAAAAAGGGGTGCAAGATACTTTAGATCCTCTGGTTATCAAACAGGCGGAGGATTCTGGCTTGCCACTGATCGAGGTGGAGGAATCGATCGCCTATCCAGAGATCATTACTCCGCTGGTGCAGGCGATCTCGCGGGAGAAGACGTTTCTTCTGGAGCGCTCGCAAGAGATCCATCGCCGCCTGACAGGGCTGATCCTGGACGGAAATGGCTTGCCTGCCATTGTCGATGCCCTCCATGAACTGATCGAATGGCCGGTGGCCATCGTCAACAGTTGGGGCGATGTGTTGGCCAGCACTCCTATTGAGGGCATCGACCAGTCCCAGATTGATGAAGATGATTTTCGGCAAGAGATGGCACGTTCGACACGTCTGGGATTGTCTTGGCACAAGGCAAGCGGTCGCTGGCTGGCACCCCTCGTGGCTGGTACGCAAGGGGAGATGGAATGGTTCGTGCTGGTCTGGGATCCGCAGCAAGCTGCCAACCCGTTGGATTTGACGGCAATAGAACAGGCGGCGACGGTTGCATCGTTAGAATTGGCCAAGCAACGGGCGGTGTTGGAGACGGAGCGACGGCTCAAACGTGATTTCTTAGATGATATGCTCACCGGTGAACATCATTCTGTGGAAGCGCTCTTAGCCCGCGGCCGGTCTCTGGGTTGGGATTTGCTGAACAAGCGTGTGGTTATGCTGGTGGACCTGAACCAGTTTGAAGCGTATTATCTGCGCCACTTGGATGAAGGTGAGGAACACTTCCAGCATATCAAACAACGTTTCTTGAGGGGCGTCTTGCGCGTTGTTGTAAACGAGAATCCAATGAGCATTGTAGTGGAGAGGAGCGATAGCATTGTGGTGATGCCTCATTTCACAGCAGAAATGCCGTTGACGCAGGCCCAACGCGCTACCCAGAACCTAGCGGAAAAGATCTGCGCCAGCGTGCCAGAGACCTTGAAAGAATTGTCAATCTCCATCGCCATCGGCGGTTTCTATGAGGCAGTGACGGGGCTGCATCAAAGTTACGGGGAAGCGACGGCCGCTCTGGAAGTCAATGCGCGCCTGGCCGGACAGCCGGCGATCATCTGGTATGACGATGTGGCCCTCTATGTATTACTCAAGCGTTTTTCCGATCAATCTGAGGTCAACCGCTGGCGGGAGCAGACGTTGGGGCGGCTTATCACCTACGATCAGAATAATGACACCGAGTTGGTGAAAACGTTGGAGGTCTATTTCGATGCCAATCAAGTTTCCCAGCAGGCCGCGCGAAATTTATTCATCCATCCCAAGACATTGAAATACCGCTTGCGACGTATTGAAGAGATATTGGGGACTGACCCGTTCAAAGGGGACCGACAGTTGGCTTTTTACCTAGCCGCAAAGTTAACTCGGCTCCAGACAAAGGATGAGGGCGAGCCGGAAAGAAGCCTTTGAGGTTGGACAGGGTTTCCGGCATCGATTAACGACAAGCAAAGAGCGAACCAGCCTCGTATTATCCATTGTGGATAAGTGTCCCCTTCTACTTTCATCTTTATTCTCCCTAGACTCCCAAGTATAAATACTTTATGCTGTTTATGAGGATAGCTGGCCGATGTTATTTTCCGGTGGACCTCGGAGAGGTGAATGGCTTTAAAAACCAATTTGGACGCGTTGACCATGGAAACGGCCGTACTCGGCGGCGCCGTTTTGGGACGTGGCGGCGGAGGCAAGTTGGAGGATGGCTTGTATCTGGGAGAGTTGGCTACCGCGCAAGAGGGAGCGTGCCTCGTCGAACCCGCAACTTTATTTGACCAGGCAACTGTGGCGGCCGTCATGACAGTCCATACGTCGGGCAGTGACACCCATCAAATCCATCCCCGCCAGGGTCATCTCGCTTTGGAGATGTTGCAGAGCGAGCTGGAAATAACCGTCGAAGGCCTGGTGAACGGCGGACAGGGCGCCGTCGACAGTATCATCGGCTGGGAATTGTCTGGATTCCTGGGTGTTCCCCTGCTAAATAGAGGGATACCGGCGACATTTCATCCCGTCCCGTTATGCAATCTGCTAAAGCTTTGGCAAGATACGGCGGCTATGGAGAACTTCATTGTGAGTTTGGTCGGCCGTTTTGATAAAGGGCGTGGGCATCGAGAACATCTATGGCAGGGCTGCCCGGCCGAGCTGCAGCGACGATTGGCCGGTTTCCCAGTGACAGAAAGGGAAAGTTACGTAGCCGCTGCTGGTCCGCTACCGGTGACCGCGCTGGTCAAAGATGGACGGGACTCCCTGGTGAGCCTTACGTTGCAAGTGGGCCAGGCCTTGCTTGCCGTTAATGATAATGGGGGAGGGGTTACCGTCAAAGCCTTGCAAGATATATTGTCCTGCCAGTTTTCTACCTTTGCTACCGTTACCGAGATCAGTTGGCATGGGCAGGGTCAGGACACATCCGGCCACATCGAAATGCGCGATGTCGACAACCGGCATTTGGAATTGATGTATAACCAACGGTATAGGGAGTTAACTGTAGACGGTCGGCGAACGGCCGCTTTTCCTGATTTGATTATCACCCTGGGAATCCTGGGAACACCCTTAACTGGCGAGGAGGTGTTTATTGGGCAAGATTTGTACCTGATTGTTGCCTCACACAAGGAGTAGACGGAACGCCTACTTTCTTTGTATGCTGACCAGCTAACTAGCTGACCGCTTTATAAAAGGAGAAGACGATGAAATACAGACAATTTTGGTTCTTTTTGATAGTTGCCTTGATGCTTGTTGCCGCAATACTGGCTGGCTGTGGCGGTGGCGAAGCGACTGTGGAGGAGCAGCCGGCAGCGGCAGAAGAAGCCACGCCAGTGGAAGAAGCGGAAGCCCCTGCGGAGGAGGCTGCACCAGACGAAGAAGCGGCCGCGCAGAACGTTTTTGTTTATGCTCATCCCACCAGTTTTCCAGACCTAAATCCGGCCAGTAGTTTTTCCAACGACTCACTGATCATGTCTAACTGTTACGAGACCCTGACCTTCTACAATACGCCAGGCAGTGAGGAAGTGCTCAGCCCCAAGTTGGCCACAAGCTGGGAAACCAATGAGGACAATACTGAATGGACATTTACCCTACGCGAAGGAGTCACCTTCCAGGATGGTGAGCCCTTCAATGCCGAAGCAGTGAAATCTGCTATCGAAAGCACCATGGAACTTGGCGCTGGCGCTTCTTATATCTGGTCGCCTGTCGAATCCATTGATGTGATCGACGAGTACACCGTCAAATTCACCTTGAGCTATCCAGCCCCTCTCGATCTGATTGCCTCCGCCGGCTACGCGGCTTGGATATACAGCCCCAAGGCATATGCCGAACAAGGGGCTGAATGGTTCAACGAGGGCAACTGTGCCGGGACCGGCCCTTATAAGATTGATAATTACGAACGGGGTTCGCGTATCGTCATGTCAAGCAATGAAGATTACTGGGGCGGATGGTCTGATGGGCAGTTTGATACGGTTGTTTTACAAATCGTCGAAGATCCCGTTGTAAGGCAGCAGATGATTGAATCGGGCACGGCCGATTTCACCTACGACATACCGGCCGATAACCTGGAAGCTCTCGATGCGAATAATGACGTGAACGTTTATATCAATCCTGGCTTCCAAAATCTACTTGGACTTTTGAATAACCAGAAACCCCCATTAGATGATCCCCTCGTGCGGCAGGCTATTTCTTACGCCTTCCCCTATGAACAATTTATCCAGGGAGTCATGGGCCAAAGAGCGACCCAGGCTAATGGGCCGATCCCAGCCGGTCTATGGGGACATAGCTCAGATCTATTCCAGTACAGCTACGATCTTGAAAAAGCTGCCGATCTACTGGCTGAAGCAGGCTATCCCGATGGTGGTTTCGACCTCGTCTATACTTTTGCCACCGGCGATCTTGATGAACAGCAGGTCGGAGAGTTGTGGAAAGCGGAACTGGCTAAGCTGGGCATCAACTTGGAAGTCCAACCAATGACTTGGGAAGCGCAATGGGATCTAGGAAAGTCTGATCCACAAAACGCCCAGGATATCTTTGTCATGTACTGGTGGCCCGACTATGTCTCTCCCATCAGCTGGCTCTACAGCATGTTCCACACGGAAGACGAAACTTTGTTCAACCTAGCTTACTATAAAAACGCCGAATTCGACGAAATGATTGATACGGCCGATTCGATTTCCGGCAGCGATAGAGAACAGGCGACGGAGATGTTCATCGACGCCCAAAAAATGTTAGTCGATGACGCCGTGGCTATTTTCTTGTACGATGTCGCTAACACGCACTTGGCACGTACGGATATTCAAGGCTTTGTCGATAACCCGGCTTACCCACACGTTACTTTCGTTTATGATTTAAGTCGTTAGTTACAATATACCGGGCTCCTCAAGCAGGAACTCCGAGGAGCCCGGTATCAATGCGAGTTATGAATGTCTAAGAAAATGGTGCTTGCAGAGAACGAAGCGGTGGAACTGCTAGCCTTCTTGATTACGGCCGCTCGTTGTTTAATAGACGAACCTGCTGACTATGGCGCTATGCGCCTCTTGGATGCGGCCGAACGTCTCTGTCTCTTCAGTAAGGAGAGAGCTTCTCCGGAAGCGCAGGAACTGCTCGCCCACATCGTCGCCATGAGCCCAGAGATCCAAAGCAACGTCAACCAGCGCGAACTTTTTGGAGATGAGTTAGATTCTCTCTGTCGCAAAGTGGCCCAACACCTGGTCGCCAACAGCAATCTGGGGCAAGTCGCATGAACAGCGCAGAAGCAGTTCTAGAAAATATCAAGAGCCGGCGCGTCATCCGAAACCTAACCGACCAACCAGTAGAAAGGGAAAAACTGGAAAAGATTCTGGAGGCCGGCCGGTGGGCTCCCGCTGGCGGCAACCAGCGTTTTGTCCGCTTTGTGGCTAGTCAGGATCCGGAAACCCTGCGCTTGTTGCGCATTGTTTCACCTGGTATGCTGCAATATCCTCAGGCCATGATCTTGCTATGCCACGACGCCGCGATGCAGTCCTCCTTTGCCAGCAAAGCCGATGACTGTGTCCATGCCATTGACATCGGCACGGCGATGCAGACTATGATGTTGGCCGCGCATGCCCTCGGTCTAGGGTCAGGACCTGTAACCTCATTCAGCCAGGAAGCTGCGAGGGTTATTCTAAATCTACCCCAAAATCTTCATCCCAAGGTGATCATCTGTCTCGGATATAAGGGGGTTGGAAGCCAACAGCCCATGCGCGCCAGGAAGAAAGTGACCTGGCAAAGTCTCACCGATTGGGAACGCTTTTGAGGCATAGAAATTCACAAAGGGGAAATGCATGATGCAACGCCTGGATTACATCCTAAAACGATTGGTGATGGCTGTTTTTGTCCTACTCAGCGTTTCCATTGTTACCTTCTTGATTGCCCGGGTGGTGCCATCCAATCCGGCCGCGGCCTGGGTTGGCCCGCATCCTACCAAGGAACAGATCGAGAAGGCGACCATTGAATTGGGATTGGACAAACCCTTATATACCCAATACTTAAGATATATGGAGGGGTTGGCCAAGGGAGATCTGGGCACGTCGGTGACGACGCGGCAGCCGATTTTGACAGACATCAAAACATTTTTACCGGCAACGCTGGAACTAGTTTTGGCTGGAATGTTAATCGCCGTTGTGATCGGCATTCCCCTGGGCGTCCTTTCGGGAGCTCACAAGGGCAGCTGGCTGGACCATTTGACGCGGCTGGTTTCTATTGCCGGCGTTTCTATGCCGGCTTTCTTACTCGGTCTAATGCTGCAACTACTCTTTTTCAGGCAGCTAGGGCTGCTGCCCTTAGGGGCGCGGATTTCGACTGAGGTGTCCTTGTCAAGCCCGATCGAGACGATTACCGGCATGTACATGCTGGATGCGGCCTTTACCGGGAATTGGGTGGCCTTAAAGGATGCATCGGTGCATATCATTCTACCGGCCCTGGCCTTGGCGACCTATCCGATTGGTCTGGCCATTCGCATGACGCGTTCCACGATGATCGAGGTCTTGAGCGAGAAATACATCATGGCAGCGCGGATCAATGGCATCCACGAACGCACCGTTCTTTTTGTTCTAGCCTTGAAGAACGCCATAGTGCCCACGTTAAATGCTTTGGGATTGGCTTTTGTTTATTCCCTGACCGGCGCCATCTTGATTGAAATCATCTTCTCCTGGCCTGGTTTGGGAACCTATGTCACCAATGCTGTCTTGAGCGTCGATTTCCCGGTTATCGTGTCCGTAACGCTGATCATGACCGTTATTTACATCTTCATAAACTTGTTGCTCGATATCGTCCAGGCCATGGTTGATCCACGGGTAACGCTGCAATGAGGAGGGTGAGAAATTCATGGCAACAACGGTTCCCGACTTGGAAGTAACTTTAGACGAACTGCCGGAGAGCGAGCGGATTTCCGAGTATCATCTCATGTGGCGTGCCTTCCGGCGCGATCCTTTGGCGCTTATCAGTTTGGTTATCTTGATTGTCTTCATTCTTGGCGCGATCTTCGCTCCTTTTCTGACCGCTTTCCCCGAACAGGGGTTGGGTGTCCCCAATATTTTGCAGAAGTTTAACCCGCCCAACCTGGAACATCTTTTGGGCACGGATTATCTAGGACGGGATGTGTTGGCGCGCATTTTGTTTGGCGGCCGCAGCTCGCTAGCGATTGGTTTCCTGGTCGTTTTTCTTGCCGTGCTTATTGGCGTGCCCTTGGGCGCCGTATCCGGCTATTATGGCGGGTGGCTCGATAATCTATTGATGCGCATTACCGACATCTTCCTGGCATTTCCCCCGCTATTGCTGGCTATCGCCTTGGCGGCCGCGCTGGGATCGAGCTTCACCAACACGATGATCGCCATTTCTTTCACCTGGTGGCCCTGGTATGCGAGACTGGTTCGGGCGCAGACCCTTTCGTTGCGAGAAAGAAGTTATATTGAGGCAGCGCGTAGTATTGGTGTGCCCAATGGGAAGATCATCACCACGCATGTGCTGCCCAATGTGATGACACCGGTCATGGTGCAGGCGACGATGGATCTCGGTTCGGCGATTTTAATCGGCGCGGCGATTAGCTTTATTGGTTTAGGCGTGCAGCCACCAACGGCCGATTGGGGAACGATGATCAGTATCGGGCGCATCTATTTTCTGGAACGCCCCTGGTACGCCGGATCGGCGGGCCTGGCTATCTTCCTGGTGGTACTGGCCTTTAACCTACTTGGCGATGCCGTGCGCGACGCGGCCGATCCGCGAACGCGACGAGCAGTTGACATTGGGCGCTAAGAGTTCTGGATTCTGAATCATTATGACTGACCCTATTTTATCTATCGAGGACTTGCACGTTCGCTTCGACACTTACGCGGGCACGGTGCACGCGGTTAACGGCATGACGTTTGAGATGCAGCCGGGCGAAATGTTTGGGCTTGTTGGCGAATCTGGCTGCGGAAAATCGGTGACTGGACTGGCGGCTTTACGCGCTGTACCCTCGCCGGGCCGGATAGAAAACGGCCGCATTATATTTTCTGGCGAAGACGTCATGCAAAAAAGCGAAGAGGAGATGCAGGCTATACGTGGCGGCCGAATCGCCATGATTTTTCAGGATCCCACCGCCTCGTTGAATCCCGTTTTCACTGCTGGTAACCAGATCACTCGCCAGATACAACAGCACAGTAATGCCAGTAAAAAAGCGGCAAAAGAGCGGGCGCTAGAAATGTTTGATGAAGTGGGCCTGCCAAACCCAGAAGGCATTTATCGCGCCTACCCACATGAACTTAGCGGCGGGATGCAGCAGAGAGTGATGATCGCCATGGCCTTGGCTTCTGGCGCCGAGCTGCTCATCGCCGATGAGCCCACGACTGCCCTGGATGTGACCATTCAAGCCCAGATCCTGGCCTTGCTCTCGGAGCTACGGCAGAATGAGGGTCTCTCCATCCTTTTGATAACTCATGATCTGGGCGTTGTGGCCGAAACCTGCGATCGAGTCGCCGTCGCCTATGCCGGGCGTATCGTCGAAACCGGTACAGTAGACGATGTTCTTTACCAAACCAAGCATCCATATACCCAAGGTTTGATGTCCGCTCTGCCGGACATGGTCGAGCATGGCCATCCACTGCAAGTTATTAAGGGCAATGTGCCCGATGGTTTACGTCCCGTGACGGGATGCCCCTTTCATCCGCGCTGCTATGCAGTGATGGATATCTGTCGCGAACAACAGCCCTTACCCATCCAGATGGAGAGCCAGAAACATAGTGTAGCCTGCCATCTGTACGAGGAGGCGAAATGAACAGCGACAAGGGATCACCCTTGCTGGAAACCAGAGGACTGACCAAAATCTTCACTTCGCGAATAGGGTGGCTGAGCCGCGGGGTAAAGCAGGTGCGCGCTCTGGATCATGTTGACTTGACCATCAACGAACAGGAAACTTTAGGCGTGGTGGGAGAATCAGGCTGTGGTAAGACGACCTTAGGTCGGACGATCATGTGGCTGACGCCGCCCACTTCTGGCCAGGTCTTGTTCGAGGGCCAGGATACGGCCACGGCCGACAAAGAGGCGCTGAAGAAACTCTACCATGAAACGCAGATGGTCTTCCAGAATCCCTATACCTCCTTCGACCCACGCTTCACCGTTCTGAAATGTGTCGCCGAACCGTTGAAAACCCATACCAAGTTGCGTGGCGAAGCCTTAGAGCGGCGCGTGCGCGAACTGTTGCAGCAGGTGGGTATGCCGGGCGATATTATGCATCGTTATGCCCATGAATTCAGCGGGGGCCAGCTACAACGCATCGCCATCGCCCGCGCCCTGGCCACCAATCCGAAATTTATTGTCTTGGATGAACCGACTTCTGCCTTGGATGTTTCCGTTCAGGCGCAAATCATCAATCTGTTGCAGGTTCTGCAGCGCGAATTGAAGCTGACCTATCTCTTCATCTCTCATGATTTGAGCGTGGTGCAGCACATCAGCAACCGCGTAGCCGTCATGTATTTGGGCAAGGTAGTGGAGTTGAACGACGCCAAAGCGATATTCGATGGCCGTGCCCGGCATCCGTATACCCAGGCCTTGCTCAGCGCCATGCCGACCGTCGCCAAAGAGTTCCGCCAACAGCGCATCATCCTACAAGGCAACGTACCCAATGCGGCCGATCCGCCATCGGGGTGTAACTTTCATCCTCGCTGCCCGGTGGCCATACCCTTTTGCAGCCAGGCAGAACCTATCCTCGACGACAGTGTCGCCGGCCATCCAGTCGCCTGCCACCTGGTGAACGATAGGTCAAATCAATGAATATTGACCGCGGACTTTCAGCCCACGCTAGTAAGCAAGATGCTCGCGGCCGATTTACAGCAGCTGGCTGCTGATTTCTGATTACTGATCAGTTGGTAAAGTGTTTTTAGGAGTAAACAAATGCCATACGGAAAATTAGAAACATTGCAAGATTGCGAAGATTTCGTTCGCGGTTGTCTGTTTATGGGCACCGGCGGAGGTGGAAGCATGGAATGGGGCATGAGTATGCTCAAAGATGCGCTTGACGACGGCATACCCTTGGAATGGATAGACGTAGACGACGTCCCTGATGCCGTATGGACGGTTACACCATACGGCATGGGTTCCCTCGCACCCACGACACAGGAGACCCTGGATGAAATCGAGCGTGCAGGATTGGTCGACAAGCACGGTGATCGCTCGATGGAAGAAGCGGTCAAGGCGCTTGAGAAATACTTGGGCCAGCCAATTGGTTGCATCGTGGCCGCCGAGTTAGGAGCTGGCAATACCCCAGCGCCGTTGGTTACCGGCGCTCGCTTGGGAATTCCGGTCGTGGATGGCGACTACGCCGGCCGGGCCATCCCCGACGAGATGCAAGGGACGCCTTATCTATACGGTAAAAATAGTTGGCCCTTTGCCAGCGTAGACCATTGGGGCAACATGGCCATCGTCACTTATGCCGTCAACCCCCATATGCTCGAACGAATCGGCAAGATGTTGGCCGTGGCCGCTTACGGCCACACGACCATGGCGGCCACGCCTTTACCGGCCGATGAAATGAAAGATATCCTCATCCCGGGCACGCTCACTAAGTGTCTGGCTCTCGGACGGGAGATGCGTCTGGCTAGAGAACAAGAAGAGGATCCTATAGATGCAGTGATACGAGCAACCAGTGGATGGCGGCTATTTGAAGGTATCGTGACTGGTAAAGAATGGGAAGACCGGGATGGCTACATGTTCGGCACGACACACCTCAGCGGCACGGGGGATTACGAGGGACAGACACTATCTGTCTGGTTCAAGAATGAGAATCATGTATCCTGGCTCAACGGCCAACCCTGGATATGCAGCCCAGACTTAGTTACCCTGGCCTATAAAGAGAGCGGGCTGGGAACCACCAATACGCTGATCAAGGAAGGAGATGAGATTGTTGCCGTAGGCATAAAAGGATTGGAATCCTTCCGTACCGAATTTGGTCTTAACGAAGCGGCCGGTCCGCGGTATTTTGGTTTTGATATCGACTATGTGCCAATTGAAGAAATAATGACTGGTTGAAAGAGGCCAACCGGCTAATAGTGAATTTGGAGGTGCTCTTACATGGTTTTTAAACTAGGTGTTGAGCCACGAAATGAATATTGCGCTTTTGAATTAAACAAAGCGGCTTACAAATTGGTAACGGAACTGCGTCCCGCGACCGGGAAACAAGTATTGATCACGGCCGATAGTTCGTCAGATATGCGGGTGGCCCAGGCGACGGCCGCTGCTGTTTATACTGTGGGCGGTGTTCCGACATTGATCAACTACCATACGCTGGATGAACCGATGCAAGAGCCGCCTAAACCCGTTCTGGGCGCCTCAAAATATGCTGAAATCTGGTACAATTTCGCCGTGGCTTACCAATTATATAGCCCCGCTTATCATGCTGCCGTGGACAATGGCTGTGTCTACGTTGAACTGACCGGAATGGATGTGGATATGATGGTACGCACCATAGGCCGTGTCGATTACGAACCGATGGACGAGATGAAAAGGTGGCTGTACCGCGAATCGCAAGCGGCGCAAATGGTGCGGTTGACCACTATGGTGGGCACGGATCTTCGCATGACCATCGATAAGGCAGGGGATCATTTCTGGGAGGATCCGCCTGCGGAAGGGGGGTTCCCGCAGATGCTCGGTGGCCAGTCTGGCTACATGGCCCACCGCGAAAGTTATGAAGGGGTTCTTATCTTTGATGGGGCGATCTGGCCGCCGTCCGAATTGGGCTTGCTGCGCACACCGGTAAGGTTGACGTTAGAAGGGGGCTATGTGAAAAAGATCGAAGGGGGCACAGAAGCTTTGATTTTCGAACGCTGGTTGGCCGGCTTTGATCACCCACAAGCGTACCTGATGGATCATGCTTGTTACGGGTTTAATCCCGGCGTGACAAGTCCAACAGGCCGCATCTTGGAAGATGAACGGGTCTTTGGCTGCATGCAATTTGGTATCGGGGCCACGGAGTATGGCTCTCCGGCGCACACGGATGGAGTTGTTCTCAATCCGTCCGTTTGGCTGGATGATACACAAATTGAAGAAGATGGACGTTATATCCATCCCGATCTAGTCGACTTCTGCCGGCGGATGGGTGCACCGGGTTATTAAGATAGCACTAGATATTCGAAGGAAAAACTCATGAGTTGGCCCGACAAAGAAACCATCACCCCTGGCGTCATTGCCATGTTGCAGATTAACATGAATTTCAAAGCTGGCGAAAGTTTGCTCGTCGTCAGCGACGTGCCACGATTGGTGGATTGGCAACAAGAGCGGCAAGGAGAGCTGACCGAAGCACTGGAACGGGTTGTCCTGGCGAGGCAGGTGTGCGAGATCGTTCGCGAAGCCTTCCCACAATCGACCGTGCAGTTCTTACCCTTTCCAGCTACGGGCAGCCATGGTAAGGAACCAGATGCGGCGACGGCCGCGCGAATGAGCGAAGCCGATGTGCTCGTCTGCATCACCTCTTACTCCCTTTCCCATACCGATGCGCGTGAAGAAGCAACCCGGGCGGGGATCCGCGTCGCCAGCATGCCTGGTTTCACCCACGCTATGCTGGCTCCCGGCGGACCTATGGCCGTAGATTACAATCAAGTCGCGACCGATTGTAGTCGTTTTGCCGATTTGCTGACCGCTGCTGATGAGGTGATCGTTCGCACGCCCTATGGTACAGATCTCCGCTTCAGCATCAGCGGCCGGCCAGGCCAGGTCGACGACGGTTTGTACGGACAGTCGGCCGGTTCGTGGGGCAATTTACCGGCTGGCGAGGCTTTTGTGATCCCCCTGGAAGGTAGCGGCCACGGGACCCTGGTTGCACCTGTGGGATGGTATCCTGGCCTGGTCGAAGATATCGTTTTTACTTTTGAACAAGGGCTGGTTGTGAAGTTATCCGGTGGTGGAGAACTCGGCGATCGTTTTCGGCAGAAGTTAAGGCTGGACAGCGTTGATCCACTGTATCTTACGCGGCGTAACCTGGCTGAATTGGGCATCGGCACCAATCCCAATGCCAGCCAATCGGACAATGTGTTGGAATCGGAAAAGATCAAGGGAACCGTTCACGTGGCCATCGGCGACAACATTCATATGGGTGGGC
>JAHEJP010000563.1:0-10094 GCA_024638855.1 Chloroflexota bacterium | reverse complement strand
TTGAACCTTGCCTTCAGATAGGCAGATATTGAGACTCTGCAAAGATGTGCAGAAACTCATTCAAGCAGTATGTTCCCGGACTTCAGTTTCCGGAAATCGTCGTCTTCTAAGCCGCACTCGACACAGATAACCGAAATCAAAGGCAAGCCCATAGCGTAGAGCCGGCGCAACAGACCCTGCAAAGCAGCCTGATCGACGGCGCCGGTCAGGGTGGTGACAGGAACTTCATCGCCTTCGCTTTCAACCGTTACTGTCATTCCCCCGGCCCACTCCGACCAACGCTCGTCGAGGTATCCCGGCACTTTGATCTGGTAGGTTACCGGCCGGTCCAGGGTAAGCTTTTGTTTGATTTGCTTCATCATTCACCCACAAAGATGCGGTCAGGTTTTGTTATTATGTTCCACCGTTATGACGACGTTTCCCTTTTTATGCCCTTTTTCAACATAGCTGTGAGCCTCGGCCATCTGTTCCAAGGGATAACGTCTATCGATGACCGGTTCTATCTTCCCCGCCTCAATAAGCTCTGTGAGGAAAGTTAAGTCTTCGGCACTTTCCCTATAATTCATTTCTATACTCACGAACGTCCCGCTCGGAGTAAGTGCTTTCTTGAATTTTGATTTCGAGATTCTTGAAATCATTTTTCCGACGGCATCAAAGATTAAATCGTAACGCTCTCCGCTTTCTGTGAAATCTTCTTTGGTGTAATCAATGACCTTATCGGCGCCCATAGATTTCACCCATTCTAGATTCGCGGTACTGCATACCCCGGTAACTTCCGCCCCAAAGTAGTTGGCCAGCTGGACCGCATAAGTACCGACACTTCCAGAAGCGCCGTAGATAAGAACTTTTTGTCCGCTCTGGATATTTCCTTTTCTAAGAAGTTCCACGGCCGCTATTCCTCCACTAGGAACGGCGGCTGCTTCCTCATAGCTCATATTGGCCGGTTTCAATGCCACCGCTGCATCTTCAGGCAGGCATGTGTACTCGGCGTAAGCGCCAAATCTCAACTCGGTAGTTGCGAAAACCTGGTCACCTGCCTTAAATCGTTTCACGTCTTTGCCCACTGCTTCAACTTCTCCGGCTAGCTCCATCCCTAATATGTTTATTTTCCTTGGCTTTATAAGACCGTTGAAAAGTCTTGCAGCGGCTGGTTCAGGCTTTCGCATGCGCCAATCCCCTGCCCTTACCGTTGTCGCATGAATTTTGACCAGTATTTCATCGTCCTTGGGCGTAGGTTTTTCTACCTCTTTGAGCTGCAGAACCTCTGGGGGTCCGTATTTTTCATATACGATTGCTTTCATTTAGGTATCCTTCCTTATTTTTCTACGTACCAATTTATCTGTCTAAAGCTGCTTTTCAGACTCGGAAACGATTGCTGATGAATTGAATCCCTTTACGATCAGCCAAATCGCCAAGAATATTTCATTTAAGATAATGGGCAGAGCAAGAATCATCCCTGCGCTAATGCCGAAAAGATTTAAAAAGTTCCAAGTTAATATCAGCGCGGCTCCAATGAAGCCCCAGATCGATATCCATCGTGGAATAAGTTTTGATATGTACAGTAAATAATAGAATATCAGAGCGCCAAGGCTAAAAAAGATCGCCAGCAGCAGACCGGCCCAAAGCGCACGCGCTGCCAGAAGTGAAGCGCCTACAGTTTGAAAAGAGGCTACATCCGGAGCGCCTAATGTTACATATTCCTGACTTAATGCGACTAACGTTATCGGGCTGACTACAGCAGCAACAATGACAACAGCCTCAATAATCCTGAAAGCAACGTAGCCAAGAGCTAAGGCTTCATTATACTTTTTAAAGATTGGAAACATCATCGCTGCGATGAGAACGACGGCCGTGCCATTAATAAGCTCAAGGAGCACGCCGATTATCACCTGGTTTTCACTGGCGGAAACATTCGTAAGATAATCCGCGTCAGCTAGAACAGGTTCTATGAGAACAGCCCCTCCTATTAGAGACGTAGCCATCGCAATTAGAAATAATGCGCCCACAATTATCGCGGTCTTTCTGTTTGCTTTCATTTTTTCTTCAGTAGTCATCGTTTTTTCTCCATTTTGACTGTAACGAGATTGTGAAATCTTATGCTTACAGAATAGCGGCAAGACAGTATTAGTGTCATACCACTGGGGTATTATTTAGAGGGTTAATTGTTGACCTGGAAGGGGAGAATGTAAAAACGGGCTGCAATCTGCCAGCCCGTAGGATTCTTGACTTTATATATGTGCCAATTTTAGGCGCCCAGGTGATTAGGCGGAGGGCAAGACCCCCAAAGCCCTTGCTTTGGCAACCGCACCCTTCCGGTGGTGGACACCGAGTTTACTGTAGATATTGCGAGTGTGGACTTTGACGGTATTCAGGGAAAGGTAAAGCCTGGAGGCGATTTCTTGATTGGTTAGCCCTTCGAAAATAAGTTGGAGCATTTCAGTTTCACGTTCACTTAAAGGCTCAAACCATTCCGGCTCTGACATTCGTTTTTGCGCTGAGCCCGTTTGTTCTGGTTCGGCGACGGGAAATGCGGCCAACAACCGCTGAATACAATCTGGTGCGATTCCGCCAGAACGGGCCTCGTGGGGCAAACGCGCCACCGGCGGGCCTTCGTCCACAAAGATTCGAACGTAGCCCTCCGGCTCAGCCAGGGCCAGGGCGCGTTCCAGCGGCGCGAGAGCAGGAGAGATGTCGCCTTGCGCCTCATGCGCGAGTGACTGCAGCACAAGGATTTCGATCACGCTGCCCATCCTGCCACCTTCTTCGGCCGCCTTCAGCAGGCGCTCCAATAGTCCCATAACCTTGTGAACGGCGTGGTCTGAACGGTCGCTTTTATAGGGGTACGGTTTCCAGCGTGACGGGGGCGCATGCGACTTCGCGACCGAAGGGGATCATGGACAGTTGATCTATGTTTCCCCTGAAAAGAATTTGATTATCGTCCGCAACGGCGTCGAGTATGGCGCTGATTGGTATTGGAATCAATGGATTGAGACAATTTACGCCTTTGCCAGCGAGTTTGGAGGAGCAGACAGCCGAGGGAGATAGACGGGCCATCACGCGACTCCTCCAAATTCGCGTTAATGTGATCATCTAAAGTTCGTTACTATCTGTTTTGGCAGACCCGGAAGTGATTGCAGATGAATTAAATCCTTTCACAATAAGCCATACCGCCAGAATCATTTCATTCAAGGCTAATGGAAGACCCAATAAGACCGAGATCGGCGAGAGGTAACCCAAGCCGAACAGTGCTAACAAGCCTGCCGTTAACAACAAGAAAGCTCCAATGAGGCCCCAGACTGATATAAATCGGGGAACGAGATTGGATTGATATAATAAATAATTCAAAATCAGAGCAGTTAGGCTAAAAACGATCATAGCTCCAAGCATTTGGGCCCAATCACTTACTGCTAGCAACAAATCGCCTAAAGTTTGAAAATAAGGAGCATCCGGCGCTGCTGCTTGACCATATTCCTGACTTAAGGTTACTAGGGATAGTAGGCTGATAGTGCCGATAATAAGGATAGCGGACTCAAGAATCCTAAAACCAACGTACCCAAGAGCCATACTCTCATGATGCTTTTTTAGGATTGGAAACAGCAGAACGGCAATGCCAATGACTGCAATGGAATTAACTGCATCAATGAGCACGCCTAATATCACCTGGGTTTCATTAACAGAAATACTTTTGAGATAGTTTGGAGCATTTAGAATAGGTCCTAGAATAACAAGCGAACCAAGAATAGAGGCAACCGTCGCAACGATAAACAAAACGCCCACAATGATTGCCGTCTTTCTGTTTGAATTCATTTCTTCTTTGGAAGCCATCGTTTTTTCTCCTATTAGACTTATTAACAAACGCCGGTTTCTGAACCACCGGATACGGACTATTTACTTTCACGAAAAAACCAGGTCTCTGAGCGGTCTCAGTTCAAAATTTCTTTTACCCACCTTCGAAACTGGTTTCTTGTCGCCCCTGCGCTAATCTACGCCCAATCGGTATACTTTATGCCCTTGACCATCAGCCATACTCCGATTGTTATTTCAAAGGGCAGGTTGGGCAGGAATACGATCATCGGAACATCGTAGCCAAGCAGGACAAGTACTGATCCTATAAGTGCCAGAGAGGCTGCTATTAGGCCCCAGAGCGCCAGCGCCCGGGGGATATATCCAGATTTGAAGAATAGGTAATAAAACAGTGTTGCCCCGAGGGTAAAGGGCAACATATGCAGCCAGTCTCCAAAATCTGCAGCTTCATAGAGTAAATTTCCCAGAGTCAAAAAATAGTCGGGATGTCCCGCAATGACAGATTCTTGGCTTATGCGTAAGAGAGAGAAAGCCGGTATTCTGCTGGTGGCAAGAATTGCTGCTTCTATGACATATAGTCCCAGGGCCACCAGGGCTATCTTCACATTCTGTTTCTTCAAGACTACAAAGAGCAGGGCGCCCAGCAAAACAATGCCAATAGCGGTGATCATATGAAGCACAATGCTGGCCCGCATCTGCAAGGTATTATTGGCAATATTGGTCATGCTAGCGATTATGTTGCCTGGCACAATCAATGGTTCTAGCAGAATTAGTCCAGCGACCGCGGAGGCAACTGCTTGTAGAAGGAATGCAGCTCCTAAGAGCCTGGGGGTATTTTTATCTGAGATCATTCTTTCCTCTTTTTTATGTTCAGATTTTCCGGAACAGTTACTTTGTCAGGTTTTGTTATTATGTTCCACAGTTATTACTACTTTTCCTCGGGCGTGTCCTTCTTCGAGGTACTGGATAGCTTCGGGGACCTCAGCTAACAGGTAACGTCTGTCTATAACCGGTACCACTTTGCCGGCTTCAAGAAGCTCTTTCATAAAAACCAGATCCGTTTTGTCCTCTTTTGGTATAAGCATCCCCATTTTCTTAGGCCCAGTTTTTGAAATCCATGATCCTTGGAGCCTGACCTGGACCATATGACCCAGGGTTGAAAATCCGACTACGACACAAATTCCCTGGGGATTTAAGGCACGCTTCAGATCTAAAAGCGGATGATTTGCAGCAATATCAACAATCAGGTCATAACAGTGTCCATTTTGTATGAAATCTTCTTGCGTGTAATCAATGACCTGGTCTGCACCGATCGAACGCACCATGTCCAGATTTCCCGTGCTGCACACGCCAGTCACTTCAGCCCCAAACGATTTGGCAATCTGCACCGCAAAGGTACCCACGCCACCAGAGGCACCATTGATCAAAACATTCTGCCCTGGTTGAACCTGACCTTGATCGCGAAGAGCGTGGAGGGCGGCGAATGCCGCTTGAGGCACGGCCGCTGCTTCCTCGAATGTCATATTGGCCGGCTTCAGCGAGAGTGCATGTTCAGGAATGCATACGTACTCGGCAAAAGCGCCAAAACCACTCCAGTATAAGTCCCCGTACACCTCATCACCGGGTTGAAACTGCTTTGCGTTTCTACCAATCGCTTCAACCCGACCTGCTATGTCAGCTCCGAGTATTTGGCTTTTTGGTTGTAGAAGCCCACTCTCCAGGCGCTGCAAGAACGGTTCGCCTCTCAGGTTATGCCAGTCCAGAGGATTCACGGATGCCGCATAAACTTTGACCAGTACTTCATCGTCTTTGGGGGTAGGTTTTTCTACCTCCTTGAGCTGAAGAACATCCGGTGATCCGTATTTTTCATATACAATTGCTTTCATGATTCTTCCTCCAGGATTACTTTGATTCAGCCATATTCAGAGTGGTTTTGACGATCCAACTCGCCGTTGCGTGTCGAAGCCGCTTGTCTAAGCAGCTTGCTGTCACTTACTGTTAAACATCTGACCCATCTGCCCGGCCGGGCTTAACACAAATGACCGAGAGCAATGGCATTCCCAAATCACGCACTTTTCTTAGCATTCCATGCAACGCGGCCTGATCGACCACCGGGCCGCTTAATAGCGTATCGCCGTTGTCTTCCAGGGTGATAGTCAAGCCTCCAAACCAGGCGGCCCAGCGGTCTTCAAGGTGTCCCTTGATGCGGATTTCGTAAAATCCGGGCTCGTAATGATCCTCAGTTGATGCCTGTGTTTCACTCATTCTGCGCCTCGTGCATTTTTCTCATAGGGATGCATTGTTACGTCTTTGTATTCGTTCTCTTCTTGGATCATAGGATACAAGTTAATGTGGTGAGGCGTCATCACCACATGTGGTGATTGAAGTGGTGATTTATTAAGTGAGATGCTGTGAGGAAAACAAAAAGCCCCGGCAGGTGATTCGACAAACCTGCCAGGGCCGGAGGATTGGCCTTTACTTAACCGTTATAACGTGTTTGTTAAAACAGATTGAGTTCCTCGGCCCGGCGAACGGCCGCCCGGCGGTTATTCACCCCGAGCTTGTTGTAGATGTTTTTGGTGTGGGTACGCATGGTATTCAGAGATACCAGTAGTTCCTGGGCAATTTCCGGGCCACTCAATTCGGTTCCAAGCAGCCTGAGCACTTCAAGTTCTCGTTTGCTCAGTGGTTCGATCAATAGTTGAGTGAGGGGCGTTGTGTCCTCAGCCTTGCCAAAGGCTGCTCTCAACTGACTAACATAGGTCGGAGCAGTACCGTGATTCGCAGCCTCTCGCAGCAGCCCCGCCATCGGAGGACCTTCGTCCACAAAGATTCGTTGATAGCCCTCCGGCTCAGCCAGCGTCAGGGCACGTTCCAGAGATACAAGAGCATGAGGGATGTCGCCCTGCGCCTCGTAAGCGAGTGACTGCAGCACAAGGATTTCGATGACGCTACCCGTCCTCACTCCCGCTTCGGCCGCTTTCAGGAGGCGCTCCAATAGTCCCATTGCTTCGTGAATGGAGGTCTCTACTCGGTCGCTCTTATAGCAGGCGATGAGGACTCTTGCGAGAGTAACGTGCTCGAACTCGCGTTGATAGCTGAGGGCATCGTCAACGGATAGGCCCCGCTCACGCGCCCAAGCCAGGGCTTCAGCCAACCTGCCCTGACCAACCAACACCCGAGCCTTCATCGCCGCTATAGGACGCACGACGGGGAGGGGGGTCCTGACATACAGTCGCTCTGCCTCGTGAAGTAAGTCGAGAGCGCCATCCAGGTCGCCCTGTGTCTCATTTAGTCGCGCCTGGGCAATACACCAGCGATACTGCCAATCCGGCAACTCAACTTGCTCGCCCAGCTTCTTGCCAGCAGCCAAGTCCAGCACAGCGGCTTCTAGATCGCCCCGTTCACGATGTAGCTTGCTTATCGCGGTATAGACGTCCTCTGTTCCCAGGGGCAATGGCTCGCCATGATCGGCCGCAAGCCGCAATGCGTGTTCACAAGCACTTTCTGCCTCATGAAGATGGCCCAGTATCATCTTTAGATCAGCCAGGACAAAGGTGCCGACGATTAGACCATTGGTATTGCCGGCTCTCTGCATATCGGCAATACCATCAGAAAGGGTCCGGTGGGCCGCCTCCAAATCTCCGATGGTCCAGTATGCGAGCGCCAGGAGCGCAGTTGCATCTCCGCGCCATTGAGGATCTCCCTCAGGTAAGAGGTCGAGTACCCGCCGAGTGTACTTTACGGTGCCGGATACATCGCCAATAGCCTGGGCATGGTAAGCACGGGCGGTGGCTAATGATGCCGGTAGCGACCGAAACTGCTCTTCGTCCACGACGACCATCTCAGCCGATGGGGGTTCCGGCCGGTCACTCATGTCAACTGCCGGTTCTAGCCACCGTTCGGCATCTAGTAATCGAGCTTCGGCGGATTCAAGCTGGCCGGCATTCAGAAATGCCCAAGCATAGGCAACACTCAACACAGGTCTGGCGCGGGCGAGTTCGTCTGGCAGCGCCCTCACCCAGCCAAGCCACGCGATTGATTGAAAACTCCCACTCCATGCCGGCCAGGCCAACTCGGCGAGGTCCGCTGCACGCTCGAAATCCTTGGCAGCAAACGCGTGTCGGATCGCATCGGACGGTCGATCTTTCTGCTCGTACCACTCGCTTGCACGTCGATGTAGGGTCGCAACTTGATTGGGTTGTTGCTCAAACAAGCGCGCTTGCAGAACATCTGCGAATAGGTGATGATAACGATACCACTGGCGCCTGTCATCTAGCGGAACGACGAACAGGTTACCTCGTTCCAGGGCCTCTAGTATGCCTCTGCCATCTTCCTGCCTAGTGGCGCCAGTTCTGAAGGAACTGGCCTCTTCTTCGGAACTGGCTTCTCCTTTGGCGTGGGCCTCTCCTTTGGAGCGGTTTGGCGTTTCGACTATACCGAATCGCACGGCATCACACAAAGATCCACTTAACCGGTCCAAAATAGAAGTTTGCAGCAGGAAGCTGCGGACACGTTCTGGCTGGCGCTGCAGGACCTCTTCGACCAGATAGTCCACGATGTAGCGGTTGTCTCCGGCGAATGCCCTTATGAAGCCGGGGATGTCCTCTCGCCCCTGCATCGAGAGTGCAGCCAGCTGCAGCCCCGCAATCCAGCCTTCGGTACGGGTCTCCAGCGAGGAAACTTCCTCGGCCGAGAGGCCTAGGTCCATCACCTGGTTGAGGAAAGTGGCAGCTTCGGCGGGGGTAAAACGCAGGTCAGTGGCGCGTAGCTCAGTTAATTGACCTCGGACACGATACCGGGCCAGGGGTAGCTGTGGATCCTCGCGGGTGGCGATGACCAGGTGCATCTGTGGTGGCAAGTGCTCGATCAGAAAGGTGAGGGCATCGTCGACATCCGTCGACGCATCAACCAGTTTGGCATCAATAACATGGTAGTCGTCGAGGATGAGAATAAAATTGTCCTGGATGATGGTGATTTCATTGAGCAGGGCCGTCAGAATCGATTCGGTTGGCGGTGGCTGAGCGGATTGGAGCATACCTAACACCCCTTCTCCAATAGGGCCGACAGTTCCCTGTCGGCCCGTAATCCCTTCGACTTCACTCAGAACAAGCGTCTGCAGAGCGGTGACGAGGTAAGCTAGAAAGCGTGTCAGATCGTTATCCCCTTCGTCCAGCGACAGCCAGGCGGCCGGTCGCTCGTTACCGGCGACCCATTCGCTGACCAGCGTGGTTTTACCAAAGCCGGCGGGGGCAGAAATGAGGCTGAGCTTTTTGCCTTGTTGTAATCCCTGGTTGAGGTGGTCGATCAGCCTGGAACGGCGCACCAGATTCGGCCGGAGAGGTGGAATATACAGCTTCGTTTGCAGCAGCATTTGAGGCACGTAGAGATTATAAGGGAAAATTGTAGTTTTCGGTGCTTTCGACGAGAAGTCGTCACACCGGTTCTGAAACTAGACGGTGTAAGTAAAAATATCGGAGCTTTTCCGGCCGTTCCCTCGGCCTTTCCGCCTGCAAGCCCGGCCGATCTACGTCTTGAAGCGCAAGATGATATTCCGGTTACCCTCGTCGATGACCTGTACGGCCACGACCTGCCGGTGTTGGTCGCGCACCACCCAAACCAGGCTCGGGGTCTTGAGCGTGTAGCTGGACGCCGATCCCTCTTGCTCGGTCTCAATATAAAGGGCATGCCCGGCACGAACATGATAGTAGCGCAGACTTTTAAGAGTGGACCAATCCGTTACAGGCTGCTGGTGGACCAGATCCCCGTCTCGCTCCACATTGACCATCTTACCGGCGTACTTCTGGCTTAGCTCCTCAAAAAATACCGGCATCTGATATGCCATGATCTGTTCGTTGTGCGTGTATTCGGGATCGTACATGGTTATCTCCTTGCCTGGAACCTTTCACTATAAAGGATCTTAGATCGGTTGGTCCAAGATCACAAGGCCGCGCAACCGGATCCACTTTCATTCATATTTTAGAGCAAAAACGCAACAGGTCCGAATTGGATATCCGCTGCGATCACCCTCGTTTGGACGAATGTCCACAAAAGTTTAGAATTCAAGCGACCTTTTGACATCGATTGACCATTTCGCCAGCCACAGGAGATTGACCCATGACAGCACAAAAAACAGCCATCATCACCGCCGCAGGCAAGGGTATGGGAGCCGCCATCGCCCGTGATTTAGCGAGCAACGGTTACCAGGTCGCTCTCATGTCCAACTCCGGCGGCGCAGAAAGCCTGGCCCAGGAACTGGGCGGCATCGCCATGACTGGCTCCGTCACCGA